>SLIH01000073.1 GCA_007135745.1 Halomonas sp.
AGCCAGCACCCCCTGTTCCGGATCAAACCCGTAAACGCGCTCTGCCTCCACGGCCTCCCCGGTATCGCTGGCCCAATCCCAGGCAAAACCGTACCCCAGCTCCATAGCCAGCGCCCACTCAAACCGCCGCAGGGGTGGCTCTATCGGGAGGTCCGGGAGACTGAGCTTTTCCAGCGCATCCAGGTAAGCCGAGAACAGTGCGGGGGCCTCCTCGGAATCCGTGAGGAGCCGCTGCAGCAGTTCATTCATATAGAAACCGCAGTACAGCCGCTCGCCCCTGAGCGCCAGAGGGGGCGCCGTTGCCTCAGCGGCGGTCAACGTCTTCAGTTGGGAACGCCCCTGCCAGTTCACTCGGATGGGCTGAAACGGCTGCAGCTCTGCCTTCCACGCCCGCGCAGCGCGACCTCCCCCACGCGCCACCACGGAGAGCGCGCCATAATGGCAGGAAAAAAGATCAACCAGAAAGCTGGTTTCGCGGTAGGGGCGGCGGTGAAGTACGAACGCCGGCTCATCTTCAACCCGGTGGCCCGCCATTGCTCCGTTACCTCTCAGTCGCGATAGCCGAGACTTCGAAGGGCACGTTCGTCATCCGACCAGCCCTTGCGCACCTTGACCCAGAGATTAAGCATAATCCGGCTTCCGAAGAGCGATTCCATATCCTCGCGGGCTTCCCGACCTATGCTCTTGAGGCGGCTGCCCTTCTCGCCGATCACGATTTTTTTCTGCCCCTGGCGTTCGACAAGAATCAGCGCATCAATATGCAGCACCCGATCATCCTGCTCAAAGTTCTCTATTTCAACGGTCATCGAGTAAGGCAGTTCATCACCGAGCTGACGGGTGATCTTTTCCCGGACAATTTCCGCGGCAAGAAAACGCGAGCTGCGGTCCGTGAGTTCATCCGCTTCAAAGTGATGGGGACCTTCCGGAAGGTACTGGCGAATGCAGCCCTCCAGTCGATCAAGATTGCGTGAACGCAACGCCGACAGCGGCACGATATCGTTGAACTGATGCTGCTCGCCCAACCAGGCAATATGGGGCAGTAGTTGGTCCTTATCCTCCATCAGATCCACCTTGTTGATGGCCAGCAGGACGGGGCAAGGAAGGTTGGTCAGGCGCCGCAGCACATTCTCATCTGCGTCCGTCCATATGTCGCGGTCAATCACGAAGACAACCAGGTCAACATCCTTGAGCGCGGTTGTCGCCTCCCGATTCATGTAGCGGTTCAACGCCCTGGGCTCCTCCTTGTGCAGGCCCGGTGTGTCAACGTACACAATCTGATCATCGCCTTCTGTCTGGATACCCACAATCTGGTGACGGGTCGTCTGGGGCTTGCGCGAGGTGATGCTGAGCTTCTGGCCGAGGAGGTGATTCATGAGTGTGGATTTACCCACATTGGGACGGCCCACAATGGCCACAAAGCCGCATCGCGTGACGCGTTCACCTGCGGCTTTCTGCTTAGAATCAGTCATTGGTCAGTCCCTCCCGGGCCAGAGCTTCCAGAGCCACCTGGGCTGCTGCCTGTTCAGCAAGCCTGCGGCTGGTGCCGGTACCTTCAGTCGGCTGCGCCAGCATGGGCACGTGACAACGCACATAGAATGTCTGCTGGTGAGCCTCACCCTTCACCTGGACTACCTCGTATTCGGGCAACGACTGCTGACGCGATTGCAGCAGCTCCTGCAGGCGGGTCTTGGGGTCTTTCTGGGTATCTTCCAGGCTGAGGCCCTGGAGCCGCTTGGCAAACCACTCAAGCACCCGCTCACGGCTGGCCTCAAAGCCCTTATCAACATAAATGGCGCCGATACACGATTCCACCGCATCGGCAAGAATGGACTCACGACGGTTGCCGCCGCTTTTCATCTCACCAGAGCCGAGACGCAGGAACTCTCCCAGATCAAACTCCCGGGCAATCTCGGCCAGAGTAACCCCGCGCACGAGCCGTGCGCGCAACCGACTGAGCTGCCCCTCCCGGGCATTGGGAAAGTTTTCAAACAATTGCTGGGCAATCACCATGTTCAGGATGGCATCGCCAAGAAACTCCAGACGCTCATTGTTGCGCCCGCCGAAACTCCGGTGCGTCAGGGCCAGTTTCAGGTGCTCGGGGTTGTCAAACTGGTACCCAAGCCGACGCTGTAGCAGATCGAGCTTCTCCCGTTCCGTCACTACAACCTCAACTCATGTTCGTGATCAAAGGTTATGATCACCTCAATGTTGCCAATAAAGGGCGAACGCCGCTCATAGGTAAAGGTCATCGTGGCCCGGTCCCGCTCAACCTGAATATCAATCTCCCGCACATCAAGGCCTTCGATGTTGTCGATCTGAAGCCTGCGACTGAGGGCATCCCGGATTTCGCGCGCCGAGGCGCCCTTGATCTGGGAGGAGCCATCCATATTGGTGATCACACGGTTGAGGGTAAAGTTATCCAGGTAAATCGGCAGTATCCGAAGCAGGCTGAGCAGCAGAATAATGCCAAGCACCACAAAGCAGAGCATGGTGAGCAGAGAAGAGCCTTTCTGTGCGCGCATAGATTGCACCCATCCTATTGTTCTGATTTCAGATTCCACCGGTGCCGGTCATTCTATACGACCCACGCGATGAAAACTCGGCAGGCTGGTCACGGACTCCCAATGCATCCAGATGGCAAAAGCCCGTCCGACCACGTGATCATCCGGCACCATGCCCCAGTATCGGCTGTCCTTGCTGTTATCCCGGTTATCACCGACCACGAAGTAGTGACCCTCCGGAACCGACCACTCGCCTTCGGCATTGGGGTCATTGCGATCCCGGGTCTGATAGATTCGGTGACGGGTATCGTTCACCTGCGTCTCGAGCAGATTCTCATCGCCAAGGCGGGCGACGAAAGACGTCTCAACCGGCTCGTCATTCACGTAAAGCATTTTGTCCTCATAGCGGATTCGATCCCCGGGAACACCCACCACCCGCTTAATATAGTTGATCGAGGGTTCAACCGGGAATTTGAAGACCATGATATCGCCGCGCTGCGGATGGCCCATTTCCACAACCTTGGTCCCGATCACCGGCAAACGGAGGCCATAGGTGTATTTATTCACCAGAATGAAATCCCCGACTTCGAGCGTCGGCAGCATGGATCCGGATGGAATCTGAAAAGGCTCAACCAGAAAGGAGCGCAGAACCAGCACAACAAAAAGAATCGGGAAGAAGGATCGGCTGATTTCCACCAGGTAGGGCTCATCCGGATCTTCTGAGTCCTCGCCCTCCTCGGGTGTTTTCCTGGGGCCTTCCGTTTCGTAGCGAAGCCGACGGCGTGGCCGCAAAAACCAGGCGTCGACGAGCCAGACGAGCCCGGTCACCGCGGTAAGGACAACAAGCAGCAGCGGAAAGTTAATGTTCATGCTCAATCCCGGTTATCAACGCGCAATACGGCCAGAAAGGCCTCCTGGGGCACTTCCACATTACCCACCTGCTTCATGCGCTTCTTGCCTTCTTTCTGTTTCTGCAGAAGTTTCTTCTTCCTGCTGACATCACCGCCATAGCACTTGGCGGTGACGTTTTTCCGCAGCGCCTTGACGGTCTGCCGTGCCACGACGTGATTGCCGATGGCGGCCTGCAGCGCAATATCAAACATCTGTCGCGGGATGAGTTCCTTCATCTTCTCGGTCAGGGCACGGCCGCGACTGTGCGCCTGTTCCCGATGGACAATGATCGCCAGCGAATCCACCCGGTCACCGTTGATCAGCATGTCCAGCTTCACAAGGTTGGCGGTTTCAAAGCGTTTGAAGTGGTAATCCAGGGAGGCAAACCCCCTGCTCGCGCTCTTCAGCCGGTCAAAGAAGTCCAGCACCACTTCACTCATCGGCAGCTCGTAGGTCAGTTGAACCTGCGAAGCCAGAAAATTCATGTTGGTCTGCTTGCCGCGCCGCTCCTCACAGAGGGCGATAACATTGCCCAGGTGTTCCTGGGGCACCAGAATACTTGCCTCAACGATTGGCTCACGGATCTCTTCGATCTCACCGATTTCCGGAAGGCGGGAAGGGTTTTCAACATGGATGGTTTCACCGTCTGTCTTCACCACCTCGTAGACAACAGTTGGCGCCGTGGTGATGAGGTCAATTCCGTACTCACGCTCCAGACGCTCCTGGATGATTTCCATATGGAGCATCCCGAGAAAGCCGCAGCGAAAGCCAAAGCCCAATGCGTCTGAGCTCTCCGGCTCGAAGAACAGCGAGGCATCATTCAGCGTGAGTTTCTCCAAAGCATCACGGAAGGCGTTGTAGTCATCCGAGGAGATCGGGAACAGTCCAGCGTAAACCTGAGGCTTAACCTTCTGGAAACCTTCGAGTTGAGCCACTTCCGGCGTATGGGCGTGAGTAAGGGTATCCCCGACCGGCGCCCCTTTGATGTCCTTGATGCCGGAAACCACGAAACCCACTTCACCGGCCTTGAGTTCAGGTACTTCCGTGGGCTTGGGATTGAAATAGCCTACCTTGTCGATAACGTGGCTTTTCTGGGTGGACTTGACGTAAATCTTGTCGCCCTTGCGCACCGTTCCGTGCATGACGCGTACGAGCGAGACCACCCCCAGGTAATTATCGAACCAGGAATCGATGATCAGCGCCTGGAGTGCCTCATCCACCTCGCCCTCCGGCGGCGGAATCTGCTTGATCAATGTCTCCAGCACGTCCTCAACGCCCTCCCCGCTTTTTGCGCTGCAGGCAACGGCGCCACTGGCATCGATGCCAATAATGTCCTCGATTTCCGCTTTGACCTTGTCGGGGTCCGCCTGGGGAAGATCCATCTTGTTGAGTACCGGAATCACTTCCAGTCCCTGCTCCAGAGCCGTGTAACAGTTGGCCACCGACTGCGCCTCGACACCCTGGCCCGCATCGACCACCAGCAGTGCGCCCTCACAGGCCTTCAGAGACCGTGAGACTTCATAGGAGAAGTCCACGTGCCCCGGTGTATCGATGAAGTTCAG
>SLIH01000409.1 GCA_007135745.1 Halomonas sp.
GGTTGCTGCGCGAGGCCGGCTTGTTGGATGAAGAATCCAGCCTTTATTCGGCCGCCAATCTGGCCCTGCTGCACCACATCCACTCGGGGCTTCGTGCCCACCACCTCTTTCACCGAAACGTTGATTACATCATCCAGGATGGTCAGATCGTTATCGTTGATGAGCATACCGGGCGTTCCATGCCCGGGCGGCGCTGGAGTGAGGGGCTGCATCAGGCGATTGAGGCCAAGGAAGGGGTGGAAATCAAATCCGAAAGCCAGACTCTGGCTTCCACAACCTTCCAGAACTTTTTCCGTATCTACGAAAAACTGGGGGGCATGACCGGGACGGCCGATACCGAGGCGTTCGAATTCAATCAGATTTACGGTCTGGACGTTGTCTGTATCCCCACCAACCAGGCGGTTAACCGTACCGACTACAACGACCTGATCTATCTCACCAAGGAAGAGAAATATCAGGCCATTATTGATGAAGTGCGGGATGAGATCGCCTCCGGGCGTCCGGTTCTTGTGGGTACGGCCTCGATTGATACCTCCGAGGTGATGTCGCGTCTGCTGCGTGAGGCGGGTATCGAGCACAATGTGCTTAACGCCAAGCATCACGAGAAGGAGGCGAATGTCATCGCCCAGGCAGGGCGTCCCGGCACCGTAACCATTGCCACCAATATGGCGGGTCGGGGTACCGATATTGTACTGGGCGGTAACCTGGATGCGGAACTGGCGGCTCTGGAGAATCCTTCTGAAGAGCAGGTGGAAGCACTGAAGGCGGATTGGCAGAAGCGCCATGATCAAGTGGTTGAGGCGGGCGGCCTGCACATCATTGGTACCGAACGTCACGAATCACGCCGTATCGACAACCAGCTGCGTGGTCGTGCCGGGCGTCAGGGGGACCCGGGGTCCTCGCGTTTCTTCCTGTCCCTGGAAGACGACCTGATGCGTATCTTCGCGCCGGATCGGGTGAAGAACATCATGCAGGCTCTGGGGATGCAGAAAGGGGAGGCCATCGAGCATCGGATGGTGACCAACTCGATCGAGAAAGCCCAGAAGAAGGTTGAGGGGCGTAACTTCGATATCCGTAAGCAGCTGCTTGAGTACGATGATGTTGCCAATGACCAGCGTCGCGTCATCTATGAGCAGCGCAACGAGGTGATGAGTTCGGAGGATATTTCCGACATCATCAACCAGATCCGCGAGGACGTCGTCGACTCGGCCATCAATGAGTTTATTCCGCCCCAGAGCATGCCGGAGCAATGGGATATTGCCGGGCTTGAGCAGCACATGTCATCCGAGTTCAATATTGATCTGCCTATCCAGCAGTGGATGGACGAAGACGATAACCTCTACGAGGAACGGCTGCGTGAACGGGTTCTCGAGGAATTGACCAGTGCCTACAGGGAGAAGGAAGAACTCGCCGGGTCATAGACCATGCGACGTTTCGAAAAACAGATCTTCCTGCAGACCCTGGACACGCTCTGGAAAGAGCATCTGGCGAATATGGATCAGCTGCGGCGCGGTATTCATCTGCGCGGTTATGCCCAGAAGAATCCGAAGCAGGAATACAAGCGCGAAGCGTTCAACCTGTTCCAGACCATGCTCGATAACATCAAGCATGACGTTGTCCGGGTCATGTCCCATGTTCGGGTTCAGCGTCGCGAAGAGCTCGAGGAAATGGAGCGTCGGCGGCGCGAGGAGTTGGCCAGGGAGCTGGCGCAGGCCAATGCCCGTCATGATTCCCAGTCCGGCGTTTCCTTGGGTGACCAGCAGGGCAATGAAGGCCAGAAAGGGGACCGTCAGCAGTCCCAGGGAGCGCCTGGAGGCCAACCCTTTGTTCGTGATGGGCGCAAGATCGGGCGTAATGAACCCTGTTACTGTGGCTCTGGCAAAAAATACAAACACTGTCACGGCAAGGTTGAGTGACGAACCATGGCGGTCAATCCTCTTCCGTTGCCTGAGTTCGCCGCTGTAGACGGAATACGCCTGGGGGTTGCTCAGGCAGGCATCAAGGCACCCGGACGCTCCGATCTGGTGGTTATGGAGCTCTGTGAAGGTTCGACTGTGGGTGCCGTATTCACCCGCAACGCCTTCTGTGCCGCGCCGGTACTGATCGCTCAGCGCCACCTGAGTGAGGCATCCCCGCGCTATCTGCTCATCAACACCGGCAATGCCAATGCGGGAAACGGTGAGCAGGGGATGACGGATGCCCGCAGTTGTTGTGAGGCATTGGCACGGGAATGCAATGTCCCTGAACAGGCGGTTCTGCCTTTTTCCACCGGTGTGATCGGGGAGCCCCTTCCGGTGGAGCGGATTGTTACGGCTCTTCCTCAGGCTCTGACGAATCTTCGTGGCGATGCATGGGCCGACGCTGCCAATGGCATCCTGACCACGGATACCCTGCCCAAGGGCTCGATGCGGCAAATTGCTGTCGACGGACAGTCCATCCGAATCTGCGGCATCAGCAAAGGTGCCGGCATGATTCGCCCCAACATGGCCACCATGCTGGGCTTCATCGGAACGGATGCGAGGATTGCTCAGCCGCTTTTGCAGCGTCTGGTCTCCGAGCTGGCCGAGAGCAGCTTCAATCGCATTACCGTCGATGGCGATACTTCCACCAATGATGCCTGTGTTGTTGTGGCCACCGGTCGCAGTGCGGCACCGGAGATTACCGAGGGGAGCCCCGGATGGCAGGATTTCCGGGAGGCGCTGGCTGAGGTGTTTCTCGAGTTGGCGCAGGCCATCGTCCGCGATGCGGAAGGCGCGACAAAATTTGTTGCCGTGCGGGTCAGGGGGGCGGCCGATGGCGAAAGCGCCCTGCGCACGGCCTTTACCGTCGCCGAGTCACCCCTGGTAAAAACCGCTTTGTACGCCAGTGACCCGAACTGGGGGCGCATTCTCGCCGCCGTGGGGCGTGCGGGCGTTCCCTCGCTGGATGTGTCCCGGGTGCGGATCGATCTGGATGATGTCTGCATCGTCAGCGGCGGTGGTCGGGATCCGGCCTATACCGAGGAAAAGGGCCAGGCGGTCATGGATCGGGCCGAGCTGACCGTGACCATCGACCTCGGGATGGGGGATTGTGCCGAGACGGTGTGGACCAGCGATTTTTCCCATGAGTATGTCACCATCAATGCGGAATACCGCACCTGAGCCATGTCCCTGATCCATGTTGCTGTAGGGGTCGTTCGCCGTCATGGCGGCGATGGGCCCGAGGTACTGGTGGCCCGACGCCCGGACCACCTCCACCAGGGTGGCCTACTGGAATTCCCGGGAGGCAAGGTCGAGCCGAGCGAAGGCGTCGCCTCTGCGCTGTGTCGTGAGCTCGCCGAGGAGACCGGGCTGGAAGTGCACCCCGAAACCCTCAATCCCCTTATACAGATTCACCATGATTACGGTGACCGAGAGGTACTGCTGGATGTCTGGGAAACGGATGCCTTCAGCGGTAAGCCCGAGGGGTTGGAAGGGCAGCCGGTATTCTGGATGCCGATTACTGAGTTGCGTGATGAGGCATTTCCGGTAGCTAACAGGCCCATTATCCGTTCTCTGCGGTTGCCGGAGTATGCGCTTGTCACCGGCCCGGGGCTGGACACACTGAGCAGTAAACATTTCTCGGCAATGCTCGCGGGCCGCAAGCCGGCCTTGTGTGTCATCCGGATACCGGAACTGTCCAGAACTGAGTATCTGCTGCGTTTTCGGGAGCTGGGCTCGTTCTGTTCACAAGCCGGGCATCTTCCTCTGGTTCATGGCGCGCCGGCTGAATGGGCTGATGCGGTCGGTGCTGGCGGGCTGCATATGCCCTGGTCAGAGGCTGCCCAATGCACGGAGCGTCCCGTTGACGAACATTGCTGGCTGGGTGTTTCCTGTCATGATGCCGAACAGTTGGCCCATGCGCAGCGTATTGGCGCGGACTATGCCTTTCTCTCGCCCTTGCGCCACACGGCCAGTCATCCCGAACGGGCGCCGTTGGGGGCCGAGCGCTTTGCCGCCCTGGTGCGTGGGGCCGCTCTGCCGGTGTACGCACTGGGTGGATTGGGTGAAAATGATCTTGCTGAGGTTAAGGTTCTCGGCGGGCAGGGGGTCGCGGGAATTGGTTTCTGGTGGGATTATAAATCGAGCAGCTGAAGACGGATCAGCGGTTTCTGATAGGAGCGCGGTGTGAGCAGATTGACCCATATTGATGAAAGCGGCGCCGCCAACATGGTGGACGTGACAGACAAGGCGGTTACCCAGCGGGAAGCCACGGCAGCCACGACGGTACGCATGGCTGCGGAAACCCTGGAGATGATTCTTGCCGGGGAACACCCCAAAGGGGATGTGCTGGCTACAGCCCGTATTGCGGGCATCATGGCGGCAAAAAAAACCCATGAACTGATCCCACTGTGCCATGCCCTGAACCTGACTTCGGTAAAGGTTGTCCTGACCCCGCGCGAGGACCGCTGTGGCCTGGATATCGAGGCGCGCTGCAAGCTGGCCGCCACCACCGGCGTTGAGATGGAGGCGCTCACCGCAGCATCCGTGGCGGCACTGACCATCTATGACATGTGCAAGGCCGTGGATCGGGGCATGGTCATTGATAATACCCGATTGCTGGAAAAGCGCGGCGGACGTTCGGGGCATTGGCAGGCTGACGAGAGCTGAAAGCTGTTTTTTTGCCCTGGCCTGCACCGGAATGATTCAGCGCCGCCTCGCCATCTGGTAGAATTCGCCTCCTCTGAATCGGCTTAGAGGTATGCCGTGGTCGTTCGTTATGTGGAAAGCTGTCGCCTGCCGACGCCTTTTGGTGTCTTTGATATGCACGGGTTCGAAGAAATCGGCTCGGGGCAGGAGCACATTGCGCTGACGCTGGGTGAAGTCAGTGACGGCAATCCGGTGCTGGCACGCACCCACTCCGAGTGCCTGACCGGGGACGCGCTCTACAGCATGCGCTGTGACTGTGGCTACCAGCTTGAAGAGGCAATGCGCA
>SLIH01000306.1 GCA_007135745.1 Halomonas sp.
CCGAAGGGGTGAGGTCCGCAGGACCGAATCATCCGCCCCTTAATTTGGGAACCAGGTCTCCAAACCGCAACCTCACCTACTCCTTAATGTCTAACCTCCCGAATTATCTGATATATTCCAGATATGAGAATCCGAGCGAGATCGATCGCACTGAGCTTTACAGGCCTGCTGGGCCTTGTTGCTGTTGCCTTCTGGTTCGTATTTCTCGGCCCTTTCGGCTACGAAGCTCCGGGGGAAGAAGCGCTTTACGGCGAACCACCTCATGAGGTGTTCGTCTATGGCACTCTGAAAAACCCGGCCGTGCGGTGGCTGATCATAAGAGGTTCCGGCGACCCACGCCCTGCCGTGCTTCCCGGTCACCGCAGAGAAGGATTGAGCCTGGTGCGCGAAGAAGGCGAACAAACAGAGGGATTGCTGTTGAGCGTCGACACACCGGAATTGCGGCGCCTTGATCGATACGAGCGACTGGGGGTTCGGTACGACCGCGTGCGGGTGAACCTCAAGGACACCACGGAAGCCTGGGTCTATACCCGCCGGCTGTCGAAAGAACCCGAACGTCAGAACAGTTTATAGCCGATTCACAATCCACTTCAGGGAAATCCGGACTGCGAATGACTACGAGCCATACTGAAGCCCACCCCACCCAGCCGAGGCGCAACCCTCGCCAGGCGCGTAGTATTGAGCGCGTTAACGCCATACTGGGAACCGCTGCCGAGCTTATCTCCGAAAAAGGCATCGACAACACCACCATGTCCGCCATAGCTCGGGCTTCCAATATGTCATTGGCTTCGCTCTACCGTTACTTTCCCAACAAGAGCGCGATCATCCATGCCATTGCCGAACGTCACGTCGAACAGCTTGATCAGCTTTTGAGGGAACACTTACCGGTCCTGGATTTCGAGAGCGGACTGGATCACCTTATTGATCTCTACGCCCGCTTCTACCGGCACGAACCTGGTTACAAGGAAATCTGGTCCGGGGTGGAAGGCATGCCCGAATTGCGGGCGCTGGATCAGCGCGAGCTTTTCATGAACGCCCGGGAACTTCATGAGGCATCCCAACAGCTGTTGCCGGATCTTGATGAGAAACGGCGTTGGCTGGTAAGCATGCTGCTACCCCGCACCTGTGGAAGCATTCTGCGGCTGGCCACCACATTACCCGAGGACCAGGCCAGCTCCCTTGTGGAAGAGCTCAAGGTTTTGGTCCGGACCTATCTGACCAGTCTGAGCCAGAAGCCGTAAATCCCGCTGCACGGATCACATTTACACACACTATGGCTTGACGCGTCGGACAGGTTTCGCTCCAATACATGATATACTGTCACGTTTTGGAGTCATGCCCTATGCCAAGCGCGATACCCAAGTCTCTGGCCCGGACCGCACGCCTGATGCCGCTGCTCATTCTCCTGAGCGCCTGCGGCAATGACACCGAGAACGAAGCAATCAGGCAATACGCCCAGGCTGCGGCACCGGCGGATCCGGAACTGGCGGAGATCTATGAGCGCAGCTGCAGAAGCTGCCACGCCCGCTCCCAGAGCGGAGCCCCCCTAACCGGCGATCACGCCCACTGGGCGAAACTGCTGGCGGAAAAAAGCATGGATACGCTGGTGGACAACACCGTCGACGGTTATGGCGGCATGCCGCCCATGGGCCATTGCATGGATTGCGATCGCGAGGAGTTCAAAGCGCTGATCCAGTTCATGGCACAGGCTCCCGAGGACAACTCACAGGAGCCCGATGCATGACCACACGACGCCAGCTTCTCAAGGCACTCGCCGTCCTGCCGGCTGCCGGTTCCATCCCTGTAGCGCTGAGGCCGGCACCAGCTCAGGCTGCCCCATCGGGTGATGGTTCGCAGGCCATGGCATGGCGCAACTGGTCCGGCCTTCAGGTAGCCCATCCGCGCCACCGTGCCGCACCCAAGGACAAGGACGAATTGCGCACCCTGATCACAAAGAGCCAGGGGGTGATTCGCCCCATCGGCGCAGGGCATTCCTTTACCCCACTGATGAACACCGATGAAACCCTGGTTTCACTGGATCGCATGCAAGGGCTGCTGGACTACGACAACCGCACTCAGCAGGCCACAGTGGCCGGGGGAACCCGGCTCTTCAACCTGGGGCGCGAACTGGAAGAGATCGGCCAGGCGCTCCCGAACATGCCCGATATTGCCGAACAAAGTCTTGCCGGCGCACTGGGTACCGCCACCCATGGCACCGGCGCCGAGCTCGGCGCCATGCCAGCCTACGTGGAAGAGCTCACTCTGATGACGGCGGATGGCTCGGAGATATCATGCTCCAGACACAACAACGCCGATCTCTTCCAGGCGGCCCGGGTGAACCTCGGTGCCCTGGGGTTCATCACAGCGGTACGGCTACAGAACAAACCTGCCTACCGACTGGAGAAAACCCTGGATTGGCGTCCTATCGAGGACATTCTGGCCGAGTCGGAACAACTCGCTGATCGTCATCGCAATTTCGAGTTCTTCTACATCCCATTCTCCGGATGGGGCTTTGTGGATATGCAGGATCTCACCGAGGCGGAACCCACGGCCACGGAAACCACCGATCAGAACGAAGGCCTCTACACCCTGCAGCGCATCCGCGACTGGCTCTCCTGGAGCCCACGGTTGCGTGAATTTTCCATGGGCCTCTACATGCGCACCCTGCCTACGGAATATTCCGTTGCGCCTTCCTGGGAAACCTATACCCACACCCGGGCGGTTCGCTGGAACGAAATGGAATATCACCTGCCTCGCGAAGACGGACTGAAAGCGTTCCGGGAAATCCGCACTCTGATAGAGGAGCAGTTCCCGGAGGTCTTCTTTCCCATCGAGGTGCGCTACATCAAACAGGACGACATCTGGCTCAGTCCCTTCTTTGAGCAGGACAGCATCTCCATTGCCGTCCACCGTTATTACGCTGAAGACCATCGTCCCCTGTTCGAGGCCATTGAACCCATTTTCCGGCGTTACGGCGGGCGCCCCCACTGGGGCAAGCTCCACTCGCTCAAAGGGGATGAGCTGGCGGCACTCTATCCGCACTGGAACGATTTTCTGGAAGTCCGCCAGCAGTTGGATCCAGAGGGTCGTTTCCTGAACACCTACCTGCGCGAACTTTTTGATCTGAACGGAGCCTGACATGAGTGGATTAACCCGTCGCCAGATACTGCTGGGAGGCCTCGGCCTGGGCGTTGCCGCCGTGGGAGGACGCATCGCACACCAGAGCCTGCAGTCCGGTCCAGAGGGTCACGCCCCCTACTTTCAGAATCTTTCCCGGGTACTTCATGAAGCCGATGTGGTGCGCCCCGTGATGGTGATCGACTACGAACGGGCGCAGGCCAACCTTGCGCGCATTCTGGAACGCATCCGGCCCAGGTACGCGTTCCGGGTGGTGGCCAAGTCGCTCCCGTCCCTGCCCCTGCTTGAGTGGGTCATGACGGAAGCCGACACCAACCGGCTGATGCTGTTCAACGAACCTTTTCTGCGACAGGTTGCCGAGCATTTTCCACACAGCGACGTGCTTCTGGGCAAGCCGCTCAATGTTCAGGCCGCCCGGCACTTCTACAACCACCGCGTCTCCGGGCCCTTTGACCCCGAAACACAGCTCCAGTGGCTGATTGACACGCCGCAACGCCTCGAGCAATACGCGGAACTGGCCGAGGACCTGGATACCACCATGCGGCTCTCGATTGAGATCGACATCGGGCTTCATCGCGGTGGCGTCGAGGACGAGGAGACACTGCGCGCAATGGTCGAGCGCATCATGGACAATCCCAGGCTGAGCCTGGCGGGTCTGATGGGGTATGAAGCCCATATCGTCCACGCCCCCGGCTCCATCGATCGCTTCTTCCGCAAAGCCATGGAACGCTATGAGGCCTTTGCCAAAACCGCCATGGCCGCTTCCGGCCTGTCCGCGGACGAGCTGGTACTGGATGCTGGCGGCAGCACCACCTACGACCTCTACCCCGAGGCGGATGCACTGCCCAATGAACTGGCCATCGGCACCGCCATTGTTCAACCCACCGATTTCGATATGCCGACGCTGACCGCACATACGCCGGCTGCCTTTATTGCTGCGCCACTGCTCAAATCATGGGAGGGCCTGAAACTTCCGGGGGCGCCTGGCCTGGGTCATCTTATGGGCCTATGGGATCGGCGCTTCGGGCGGACCTACTTCATTGACCGGGGCAACTGGAAAGCGGTACCGGAATCACCGGAGACACTGCGCCTCAACCCGCTTTATGGGCGCTCCAGCAATCAGGACATGGTCAATGGGCCCGCCGAACTGGGCCTGGAACCCGGCGATTTCCTGTTCTTCCGCCCCACCCAGAGCGAAGCAGTCCTGCGCCAGTTCGGCGACCTTCTGGTCTACGATCCCGGCAAAGGAAACATTCGGGAACAATGGAGGCCTTTCAGTCTTTAGCGCCCAGGTTCCATAATGATCCGCGACTTCATTGCCGTGCGTATCAGACTGGCATAATCTGATCGACGGCAAACATCAATAACAACAGAGGTAACGGAGCCATGGCAGAACCCAAAACCATTCCCCCGGTCGCAAACGCCTATCAGTACCCGCTGCTGATCAAGCAGCTTCTGCTCTCCGGCCCGCGTTATTCACCGGATCAGGAAATCGTCAATGCCAATCGCGGAAGCTATACCTACACGGATCTGGTCGAGCGCATTCATCGCCTGGCCCATGCGCTGACCAATGCCGGCGTAAAAGCCGGTGACACGGTAGCGGTCCTGGACTGGGATACACCGCGCTATCTGGAATGCTTCTTCGCCATTCCCATGATTGGCGCAGTCCTGCACACCGTGAACGTGCGTCTTTCGCCCGAGCAGATTGTCTACACCATGAACCACGCCGAGGACGATCTGGTTCTGGTGCATGACGACTTC
>SLIH01000141.1 GCA_007135745.1 Halomonas sp.
ACCGCCCCATAATCTGCGTGAGGTGGCCTCAGCCTGCATTCGCCTTCTGGATGAGCCGGACACCACGGTAGAGGCGCTTTGTGAGCACATTCCCGGTCCGGATTTCCCCAGCGGAGCAGAAATCATCTCCTCCAAAGCAGACCTGCGTCAGATATACAGTACCGGACGTGGGTCTCTGCGCATGCGTGCATGCTGGCAGAAGGAGAACGGGGACATCGTCATCACGGCGCTGCCGCACCAGGTGTCCGGAAACCGGATTCTGGAGCAGATAGCCCAGCAGATGCAGGGGCGTAAGCTGCCCATGGTGGCAGATCTGCGCGATGAATCGGATCACGAGAATCCGGTTCGGCTTGTGATCGGTCCGCGCTCCAACCGAGTGGACGTGGAAGGGTTGATGACCCATCTGTTTGCCACCACGGATCTGGAGAAAAACTTTCGCGTCAACATTAACGTGATCGGCACCGATGGGCGCCCTTCGGTACTGGACCTGCGATCACTGCTGAGTCAGTGGCTTGACTGGCGCAAGGTCACCGTCCGTCGCCGCCTCCAGCATCGTCTGGAGAAGGTGGAGTCTCGTCTGCACATTCTCGAGGGCCTGCTGGTGGCCTACCTCAATATTGACGAGGTGATCGAGATCATTCGCAACGAAGACAAGCCCAAGCCGGTACTGATGGAGCGCTTCGGCCTCTCTGATACCCAGGCGGAGGCCATCCTCGACCTGAAGCTGCGCAACCTGGCAAAGCTCGAGGAAATGAAGATTCGTGGTGAGCAGGACGAGCTTGAGGCGGAACGTGATGAAATCAAGGCTATTCTGGGATCAGAGGATCGTCTGCGAGAGCTGATCAAGGCTGAGCTGAACGCGGACGCCGAGAAATTCGGTGATGAACGCCGCAGTCAGATTGTTCAGCGTGGGGAATCCCGAGCTTTCAGTGAAACCGATCTGGTCTCGAGCGACCCGGTAACCGTGGTGCTGTCTGAAAAGGGCTGGATACGCGCGGCCAAGGGTCACGATATTGACCCGGCGGGCCTCAATTACAAAGCCGGTGACCGTTATTTTCTCTCAGCGCGGGGGCGCAACAACCAGCAGGCCGTGGTTATTGATGCCACGGGGCGCTGCTATGCGTTGCCAGCCCATGGGCTTCCCTCGGCTCGTGGTCAGGGTGAGCCGCTCACCACGCGAATTAATCCACCACCAGGCGTAGGCTTTGCGGGACTGACTATGGGAGACCCCGAGGAAAAGGTGCTTCTGACAACGTCGGCCGGGTACGGCTTTGTGACCGAGCGCAACAACCTCCTCAGTCGCAATCGCAATGGCAAGGCGGTGGTGACGGTACCCGAGGGAGCCGAGGTTCTGCCTCCCCGGCCGGTACGCGGAGGCGACTCCGTCTGGCTGGCTGCGGTTTCCAGCGAGGGGCGCATGCTCGTTTTTCCTCTTGCGGACCTGCCAGAGCTGGGTAAGGGAAAGGGGAACAAGATCATTGCCATACCTGGGCCAAGGGTAAAGAGTGGCGAGGAATTCATGGTGGCGGTAGCCACCTTTACCGAGCGGGATGAGCTAATCATCCACGCCGGTAAGCGTCATCTTCGTCTGCGGTTTTCGGATCTGGATCACTATCTGGGTGAGCGTGGCCGGCGAGGGCACAAGCTCCCTCGGGGACTGCAGAGAGTGGATCGTCTTGAAGTGTTGGAGGCCGCGGCGGAGGAACAGGAAAAGGAAACAGAGATCGATGAGTGAACTGGTACTGATCAATGTGTCGGGGCGGGACAAGCCGGGGCTGACATCGGAAATCACCGGCATCATGGCCCAGTTTGATGTGCGTATTCTCGATATTGGACAGGCGGTGATACACGATCACCTGACCTGGGGCATTCTGGCGGAGATACCCGATGAGTCCAATGCGCCCATGGTATTCAAGGAACTGCTGTTCCGCATTCATGAGCTCGACCTCCAGGTCCGTTTTGAACCCATCACTCCGGAAGCTTATGGCCACTGGGTCGCTGGCAAGGGGCGTGGACGCTATGCCGTGACGCTCATGGCCCGCGAGATCACGGCGGAACAGATTGCGCGAGTGTCCGGGATTACGGTGCGTCATGGACTGAACATCGATAACATTGCCCGCCTCTCCGGCCGCGCGAGTCTGGAGAATCGCCATAACCAGATCGCCTGTGTGGAATTCTCCGTGCGTGGCGCTCCTTCGGATCTGGAAGCCCTGAGGGCGGATTTTCTCCAGATCGCCACGGAGCTCAATGTGGATATCGCGTTCCAGGAGGACTCCATCTATCGCCGCAATCGCCGGCTTGTTGTCTTCGACATGGATTCCACCCTGATCGATGCTGAAGTCATTGATGAGCTGGCTCATGAAGCCGGTGTCGGGGATCAGGTGGCACAGATTACGGAACGCGCCATGCGCGGTGAAATCGATTTCTGTGAAAGCTTCCGTAAGCGGGTGGGGCTGCTTAAAGGCATGGATGAAGCGGTTCTGGAGAAAGTTGCTGCCCGTCTCAGCCTGACCGAGGGCGCCGAGCGCCTGATCACCACCCTTCGCAATCTCGGATACCGCACGGCCATCCTGTCCGGGGGCTTCACCTATTTTGCCCGCCACCTGCAGGAACAGCTGAAGATAGATTATGTTTACGCCAATGACCTGGAGATCCGTGATGGTCAGGTTACTGGCGAGGTCATGGGCGAGATTGTGGACGGTCAGCGCAAGGCCAAGCTGTTAAAGGAGATAGCGGATCAGGAGCGGATCAGTCTCGGGCAGGTTATCGCTGTTGGCGACGGGGCCAACGATCTGCCCATGCTGAGCCGGGCGGGGTTGGGGGTCGCTTTCCGGGCGAAACCTCTGGTGAAGGAGTCTGCCCGCCATTCCATCTCGACGCTGGGGCTGGACGCCATCCTCTATCTCATCGGGTATCGTGACAACGATCGGGCGCCCGATCTGGTGGAAATCAACGAGAATGAGTGATTGGCTCGTTGACTACTCCGCGTCCCCGAAGTCGTAATTCATTTCGGGGGCTGGCTCCTGGAGATAGTAGCCCTGGATGTAATTAACGCCCGCCTGCCAGATGGTGGCGAGCACGGTTGCGCTTTCCACAAGTGGCATGACCGTCAGCTTGCCTTGCTGTTGCAGTGACTGGATCATCTCCTTGACGTTTTTCCTGGATTCTTCGTCTTTCTGGATTTCCTCAGTGAAGGAGCCGTCGAGCTTCACATAGGTGACATCCAGATGCTTCAGGGTGTTGAAAGGATTCAGGGCACCGCCGAAGTGGCTGATGGACAATCGACAGTGCAACTGCCCCAGAGCGTTGGTGAATTCCTTTACCTGTTTCAGGAAGGTTGTGGCGTCGTTCTCCGAGATCTGGAAAATCAACGAATCACCGGGCAGGCGCGCCGCTTTCAGTGCCTTGCCCACCCAGGCGGGGAAGGTCTGATCCTGAATGGTTTCCGCCGTCAGATTGAGGAAAAGGCGGGTTTCGTGACCCTGCGAGCGATGGGATGCGAGCTGCTTGATGGTTTGAAGCACAACCCAGCGATCAATCTTTGTGGCCATCTCACTGGGCCCTGAGGGCGGAAGGAAGTCATAGGGGGATACTTCCTTCCCCTCACCGTCGAGCATGCGCACGAAGGCCTCGTAGTGTTCCTCGCCTTCCCCGCGCAGGTTGATGATCGGCTGGAAAAGGAGGCGGAAGCGGTCCTGATCCAGAGCCTGCTGGATGGCATCGTTGGTTTCTTCGTGCCCAATCTTCTGGTGAACCTGGGGTGTGTAGACGTTGATTCCATTGCCTTTCTCGTGCCCTTCCAGGGTGCACACATCATCGGAAGCTTTATGGGCGCGACCGATCAGGTCCTCGGCTGAGGGGGCATTCTCGGTTATGGCTGCTATGCCGATGCTCACCGTCAGTTGTACCGTTCGTCCCGAAATATCGAACAGGTGATCTTCGACTTTCTTGCGAATGCTTTCAGCGGTTTTCTTCAGCCCATCGACATTTTCGGAAGGGCTCAGGATACAGAACGCATCGTCACTGAGTCGGGCTACCAGTTGCTGTTCCGTGCTCTCCTCGGAAAGGATATTGGCCATGTCCCCAATGACCAGATCGGCCCCGGCAATACCGAGTTGGGTCTTGGTTTTGACGAAATGGTCGATAGCGATGTAGGCCATTGAGGCATCGGTGCCTTCCTTCTGCACCCTGGCCATGGTCTGGTTGATCTGGTCCATGATGTGCTGGCGGTTGTAAAGCCCCGTCAGAACGTCCTGGCTGCTGATTTCCCGTAGTTTCTCTTCCAGTTCCGCGTTGTCCTGGAGCGGGCGGGCAACAATCTGGATGCAGGGTTCCCCGTCGTAGGTTGCCGGGGAGATGTCAATGGCCACTTCCAGCGTTTCGTCGTCGTTGCGCTTCAGGGTCGCGTTGAGCTGGCCTTTGTCGGGACCCGCCTCACGCTGTTGCTTCATGAATTTCTTGAATTCACCCTGGCTGTCCGATGCCAGGGTATCGAGAATCGGAACGCACAGAAGGTCATCCGGATCCTCGTATCCCAGCAGATCCATGTAGGACTGGTTGGCATAGACGTGCATGCCATCGTTGACGTAGGCGATGGCATCCTTGGAGCTCTCCAGCAGTAGCTGGCAGCGTTGCTCGGCATCGCGTAGATGCGTTGTCAGTGAGCGACGGTGGCGTCTTTCGGAAAGATTGAAAAGCTCGCGCTCAATAACCAGTTTGAGCAGACCGGTGTTTTCAAATGCGACAGCATCCTGTGCCCCCTTTTTCAGGATGGTTTCGCGCCGTTCCGCGTTCTCTTCGCCCAGCAGAAGGATTGCCGGAATGTCTTTGTCCAGTCGCTTGATCTGATCGAGCACCTGTTCCGGTTGCGGTTCCTGTTCGCTGGTATCAC
>SLIH01000273.1 GCA_007135745.1 Halomonas sp.
CATTGAAGCAACCTGCGAGAAGCTGGAAATTCCGGAGCATGCCGGCCGGCGGCTGATGATCGCGCTCTGTGCGCTCGGTCTGCTGCGCCGGGAAGGAGAGGCTTTCGCGCTCACGGATACCGCGGCCCGCCACCTGGTCAGTGATTCCTCCGAGTGGCTTGGCTGGCTGGCCCGCCACATCGATCAATTCCTGTACCCGCTGTGGAATCATACGGCCGATGCAGTCCGCAGCGGCACGGATCAGCGCCGGTCGGTATTCGGCGATGATCGCAGCTGGTTCGACATTCTCTACGACTATCCCGACGACGTGGCGGATTTTCAGCGTTTTCTCGGCGTCTTCGCGGATCCCTTCATTGAGGGGTTGGTGAAGGGCTACGATTTTTCCCGACATAAGCGTTTTCTCGATATAGGCAGTGGGATAGGTACCTTGCCCATGCGTGTGGCGGATGCCCACAGCGAGCTTGAGATCGCCATCTGTGAGCTTCCCCAGGCCGCGCGTTTCGCGCGCGACGAGCTTGCCCGCCGGGGCTATGCGGATCGCATCCGTGTCCTCGAGGGTGATCTTATCGCCGGAGACCTGCCCGACGGCTACGATCTCATCCATCTGGGCTGGACGCTTCACGACTACGCCGTTGATACACAGGAGCGCATCCTGGCCAATGTATTCAATGCCATGCCACAGGGTGGCCTCTTCATCGCCAGTGAGACGCCGCTTGATGACAACCTCTGTGGGCCGACATTTGTGGCGCTGCTCTCGGTGAACATGCTGGTTTCGACAGATGGCGGAATAGAATCCACAAAGGGAGAGTACCTTCACAGATTTCAACAGGCAGGATTCGTTAATGTCGGAGTAATGGAAATAGAAGGCCCAAGGACGCTGTTCGTGGGAACGAAGCCGGGCGCCTGAAGCAAACCGAGATAATAATAAACGCGGGAATGGGCAAAATGCTTACGGATCGCCTGATTGAACATATAACCAGTGAGTACCTGGAGGGGGAGGCGCTTGATCTGACTCCGGATACCCCGCTGCTGGAACTCAATATCATTGATTCGAGTGCACTGTTCGATCTGGTGGATTTCCTTCGCCGGGAAACCGGAGTGGCCGTTCCGGTACAGGAAGTAACGCCGGAGAACTTCATGACCGTACGCCGCATTGCCGACCTCGCCGGACGGCTTAAAAAAGCGGGCTGAGAGCCCGCGGGGAGGCAATACCATGGGTGGAAACGCGGTACATTTACAGGGTGAGCAGCGCAGCGATTTTCTGACTTCAACCGTTCTTGCGGTCTTCCAGAAGCATACCGGCTATGGACCGGAGCACCTGGAGCCTGATGCCGAGCTTGAGGGAGAGCTCGGGATTGATTCGATCACCCTCGCCGAGATTCTTGCTGACATCTATCAGCGCTGCGAACTCGGACACCAGGACACCCAGCCCGGGGCTGAGACGCTGTCTCAGGTCATCGACCATGTCCGGAGCCTCATGGGTGAAGAGCAGCCGCAACACCGCGCGCCCGCCCCGGAAACCCAGGAAAACCCGAGCGAACCTGAGCCCGAGCCTGCGCAAGTGCCGACAGGGGACGTCCTTGAAGGACAGGTCCTGACGTTGCTCTCGGCTCACACCGGGTACAGTCGCGAACTGCTGGTGCCTGAAGTCCATCTGGAAGAAGACCTGGGCATTGATTCAGTCACCCGCGTCAGCGTGCTGGCGGACATTGCCAGTGCGCTGGGGCTGGACTGCGGTGAAGCCGTACCCGAGGACATTGCGACGATTGACTCGGTGCTTCGCTGGTTGCACAGCCGCCAGGCACGGGAAAGCGTCGGCGCGCCCGTGCAGGAAGTGACCTCGGGCACTGACGCCGTAACAGAGAAAAAGACCGAAGAAAGCAGCGAAGACGCACCCATCGCCCCCCCGGGCGATCCGGATTCGCCAGCGACTGCCGTCGACAGTGATAACCGTACCATGAAGGATTTCGTGGCCCTGCGGGATCCGGACCTTTTCCGTAAGGCACGTGAATTCCGGGACTTCTATCAACGCAAACGCGAGCAGGAACTCTACTGGTACGGAATGCCGCTCACCTCCGGCTGCCGTAACCGGGCGATGATCTATGACGACATCGCCGGTTGCGAACGCGAGTTCCTGATGTTTGCCTCCAATAATTACCTCGGACTGGCCAATCATCCCCGGGTAATTGATGCGATAGCGGACGCGGCACGTTCCTATGGTGCAACCAACACCGGCTGCCGCCTTATCGGTGGGAGTAATGTGCTGCACGGCGAACTGGAGCGTCGCCTGGCCGAGCTGAAAGGCCGCGAGGCCTGCATTGTCTATCCTTCCGGCTATTCCGCCAACCTGGGCTGCATCTCCGCACTGGCGGGACCACATGATCTGGTGTTCACGGATGCGCTCAACCACATGAGCATCCAGGACGGCTGCAAGCTCTCCGGTGCCGGCCGTCGTATCTACCAGCACAGTCTGGAAAGCCTGGCGGGTACACTGGAAAAGCACCGCGACCACAACGGCGGCAAGCTCATCGTCACCGATGGCGTTTTCAGCATGCACGGAGACATCGTCGACCTGCCAGGGCTGATGGAGCTGGCCGAAGAGCACGGTGCCCGGGTACTCGTGGATGATGCCCATTCCACCGGGGTCCTGGGGCGGAAAGGCTCTGGCACCACCGAGCATTTTCATATGAAGGGTGGGGTGGACCTGGAAGTGGGCACCATGAGCAAAGCGCTCTCCGGCCTGGGCGGTTTCGTCTGTGCCGATGAGGAGGTGGTGGAGTATCTGAGGTTTTACTCCCATTCCTACGTGTTTGCCGCCACCATCCCCGCACCTGTTGTGGCCGGGCTGATCGCCGCTCTTGAGGTTATGGAGGAGGAGCCACAGCGACTCAGCCGGCTTTGGCGCAATGTGCATCAGCTGCGGGGAGAGCTGCTGGAATCCGGCTTCAATCTGGAACGCTCGGAGAGTGCCATTCTTCCGGTGGTCGTCGGAGACGACCAGAAAACCCTGGAGTTTGGTCGGGCCGTGCGCCGGCGCGGTATGTTCTGCCAGACCGTAGTCTATCCGGGCGTCGCAGTGGGTGATGCCCGTCTGCGCATCAGTGTGACCAGCGAACATACCGACGAAGATCTGGCTCAGGCTGCAGAGATCATCAGGGAATCCGCCAGGGAGACGGGGATTCCGTTCAGGGCCTGAGAGCGGCCCATGTTGCTGACAGGGAGGTCGTCTGACAGGACGGTCGGAAACCGGAATCAGATCATGGGTACACAACAGATTACGCCAGTGATCAGTTACTTGCGTAAGGCAGCGCAACGATGGCCTGAACGGCCGGCCCTGGTTGCGCCTCAGTGCGTCAATTACCGTCAGCTTTATGGGCGGGTGCAGCGCTGGGCGAGTGTTTACCAGCGTCATGGGGTTGAAGCGGGTGAACGGGTGGCTATCTGGCTGCCAAAGTGTCCGGAGTACCTGACCGCGCTGTATGCGGCCATGGAAAGCGGTGGGGTCTATGTGCCTCTTGATGGCATGCAGCCCGCTGAACGCGCCTGTCGAATCCTCGAAAGTGCCCAGCCGTCCATTCTGGTGACGGACATCAGGCGTCTGACGGAACTCGATGATCGGCTGCCATCCTCTCTGACGCTGATTGTCGTTGTCGATGGGGAAGCGGAGGCGGAGGTGCCAGTGCCTGTGCAAACGCTTTCCTCCGCGGACCTCGATTCAGAACACGCGACCGCATTACCTCACCGGCCTGCGCCCGATGATCTCGCGGCCATTCTCTTCACCTCCGGCTCAACCGGCACGCCAAAGGGCGTACAGGTCAGTTACCGCAACCTGGATTCCTTTATCAACTGGGCACTGGATGAATTCAGCCTCAGTGAACAGGACGTCTTCGCAAGCCATGCAGGCTTTCACTTTGATCTCAGCACCTTTGACTATTTCGCGGCGGCTGCGGTGGGGGCCGGGGTCTGGATGGTGCGCGAGCCGGAACAACGCAATGTGGGCGTGCTTCTCGAGGGAATTCGCCATCATGGTGTCACTGTCTGGTACAGCGTCCCGTCCGTACTCGCCCTGCTGGCGGCCACGGAACAGCTGACGCTCTCCATCACCCGTACTCTGCGCTATGTGCTGTTTGCGGGGGAGCCGTTTCCGATCGGCGCCCTGCGTCAGTTGAGGGCGTCCCTGCCCGGCAAGTGTGAACTCTATAACCTCTACGGCCCGACCGAGACGAACGTCTGTCTATACCACCGGGTGTGCGAGGAGGACCTGAACCGTATACGACCGGTCAGCATCGGACGGCCTTTGCCCGGGGTGAGCGCGACCATTGAGAATGAAAAGGGCGAGCCCGTGACGCAAGAGGGACGCATCGGTGAACTGATTATTTCGGGCCCCTGCGTGACCCCGGGTTACTGGCGCCGGGAAGATCCCGACAACGCCGGGAATCATCGCCGGAATCGCCATGCCACGGGCGATCTGGTCAGTGTCGAGAACGGATTGATTGAATACCACGGACGCCGGGATCGCATGGTGAAGATCCAGGGCAACCGGGTGGAAATGGGTGAAATTGAAGCCGTGCTTTCCGCCATGGCGGGTGTCGGTGACGTGGCCGTGGTGGTGGATCGGTACGATGGCGCCCCCCAGTTGGTGGTGTTTCATACCGTCGAAGAGGGGCAGTCCGTAGGCGCATTGGCGGTGCGCCAATACTGCGCCCGGCACCTGCCGCGATACATGATTCCTCGGCGCATCCTGCAGCTCGAGACCATGCCGCGCAACGCCAACGGAAAGGTGGATTACCGGCGCCTTGAGCAGCAACTGGCAGAGCAGCACAGCCGCCACCAACCGTCTTCGGCAGTCCAGCCGCTGGAACAGGACTCTGCCCATGTCTGAAGAGCCCATCGCCGTGGTTGGCATCGGCTGTCTTTATCCGGGTGCTGAAAACCGTCCGGCCTTCAGCGAGCGAGTTGTGGCGGGTGAGCCCCGATTCCGGGGTGTGCCTCTGGAGCGCTACTGGAAGCTTTCTCACGCCATGGGCTCAGTGCTGGAGAACTGGCAGGGCTCCTTCTTCGGGGATCTTGAGTTTGATTATCGTCGTTTTCGTATTCCGCCCGTTTATCGTCGGGCCGTCGCCCGCATGCAGCTTATGCTGCTGCAGGTTGCCGACGAGTGTCTTCAGGATGCCGGGTATGAGGAGCGCGACCTCAACCGGGACGAGACCGATGTCTACTGCGGTACCTGTTGTGGATTCGACAGTACCGTCACCAATGCACTGAAAGTTGAAGCGCGACGCCTTGCGCATGAATGGACCGGTGACGTGGACGGTTACGGCCTTTCCGACCGGATACGCGGACAGTTTGGGCTGTCCTCCCACGACAAGGTTGGTGAAATGGCCAGCTCGATTCCGGCCCGTATTGCCTCACTGTATTCCTTCCGTGGCCGGATCCAGACAATGGAAAGTGCGGACGCCACCGGCTACTGCCTGCTTGAAGCGGCCACCATGGCCCTGCGCAGCGGGGAAGCGGAGTCGGTCCTGATCGCCAGCGGGCAGCGCGCGGAGAGTCCGGTGCTGCCATTGGCGCTGCGCGAGAAGGGAGTAACCGGCGATCCGGGGGGCGGCCCTTTTCGGAGGAGTGGGCAGGGCGTGCCTTTCGGGGAAGGGGCCACGGCTCTGCTGTTGCGCCGCCTTTCAGACGCCCGCCGGGACGGCCATCGCATTTACTGTGTACTCAAGGGTCTGGGCGCCATCCAACATCCCGGCAATACCGGATTCCGTTATCCAGTGGAAGCTTCCCGGGTTCGGGAGGCCGTTGGCATTGCCTGCGGGGATGCCGCCGTGGCGCCCGGTCAGCAGCAATACATCGACTGTGTCGTGCCAGGCATTGCCGCCTCTGATGAGGCCGTACTGGCCGGGCTGGCGGAAGCCGGAGCAAGCGGCTGCATTGGTGCCAGTGTCGGCTTGTGGGGAAACAGCCTTGCCAACGCCACCCTGGCGGCCGTTGCCCAGACAGCGCTGTCCATACATGAAGGACAGTTGCCACCCATGCCCGTGGCCGCGGGCGAAGCGCTGGTTCCGCCGGAACCATTGCGCTATACGGAAGAAGCCCATTGGCCGGAGGGCGCCTGCGGCGGCGTCTGTGGCAGCAGTCTTACCGGACTCAACTGGCATCTCGTTCTTGGAAGCGCGGAGCAGGCTGAAGCAGGGGACCGGGTTCAGGTACAGGCGCCGTCCCGGGAACCCATCGCCATCGTTGGCATGGGCGGTGCCTTTGGGCCCGCCAACCAGCGCCATGCGTTTCGCGACCTGGTGATGAAATCGAAAGACGGTATCCGCACCCTGCCGGAAACCCTGCTGCCCCGAGCAGCGCTGTTCAGCGAGGGCCGCAGCGCGCCGCTGACGACCTACGCGGATCAGGGGGCCGATCTGCGTGGCTTTGAATTCAATGCGGCCCATTATCGAATTTTCCCGCGCCGCGCAGCGGCCATGGATCGCTCACAGCAACTGGCCCTGTCTCTGGCGCGCGAGGCATTTGAGGATTATGGGCTGGAGGAACGCCGTCATCAGCTCGGACGCTGCGCGGTCATGCTGGGCTCGACCCTGGCCATGAATCGCGAGCGTCAACTTGCCTGCAAAGTGCACCACGAAGCGCTACGTGAATTGTTGGAATCGGAGGGCGACGAGGAGGAGCCGCCACCGGAGTTTGATGCGCAGACCCTCGATGGCTGCATTGCCAGTGGCAGTGCAGCGTTCATATCCAGCTCATTTCAGCTTGGCGCCATCCCGGTAGCGCTCGAGGCGGCTTGCGCCTCTTCGCTGGCAGCGCTGACGAATGCCGTACAGGCGCTGCGGCAGAAGCGTTACGATACGGTGCTTGCCGGTGGGCTTGAGCTGCCGGTCAACGCCCGTGATCTGGTACTGTGCGCGGCCCAGATGATGCTCTCCCAAACCCGGATTGCGCCTTTCGCCGAGGGAGCGGATGGCTTCACTCCGGGCGATGGCGGCGCCATCTTTGTCCTTAAGCGCCTCGAAGATGCAGTACGCGATGGGGACCACATCCACGCGGCGATAACAGGCGTGGGTGCCTCGGCGGACGCGGTGTCCATGACGGCCCCGGACGCCGCCGGCCAGGCCCTCGCGATGGCCAGGGCCTTCCGGCAGGCGCGCTATGCACCGGCCTCGGTTCAGTATCTCGAGGCTCATGGCACCGGAACCCGGGTGGGTGACCGAACCGAAATCGAGTCCGTAAAACGCGTGTACGGGCATGAAAGCCGAGACGCGCCACTGAATATGGGCTCGGTAAAATCCAATATTGGCCATGCCTTTGCCGGGGCGGGCGCCGCGGGACTGCTTAAGACGCTTCTGGCCATGAATGACCGGACCCTGCCGCCAACGCTGCTGCGCCGGGCGTTAAACCCTGACCTCCCGCTCGACGAGGTGCCGGCGCGCATTGTAACGGAAAAATCACCCTGGAAAGCGCGCAAGGGCCGTCGACGCTCGGGCGTCAGCTCTTTTGGAACCGGTGGAATCAATTACCACCTGCTGCTTGAAAAGCCCGACACATGACAGGCTGTTCTTTTTTCGTTCAATTTTGAGGAAAAGATCAAAGATAAAGGTTCCTCTTCCCTATAGCTTGGGTGTTGAAAGCCTGAAAAATAAAAAAAATCTGAAACATAAGAAGCACAGGATCAGGGGGAGGAATGGAAACGATCGTTCACCGCATCCGACTCAAGGATAGCGGGCAGCATGAGGCGTTCGAACGCTGGGTTTGTGAGCGGGATTACGTCGCCTGCCATGATCTGCCCAGCGTGGTCGGGTTTGATGTGCATCGGGTCTCGCTCGAACCGGATGCTGACTGTCACTACATGGAAATCATTCGTGTAAGCAGTCAGGCCGATTTTGAGCGGGATATGGCGACGCCGACCTTCAAGGGGCTGGAAAGGGATTTTTCCGGCATGGCCGAGGTGATTGACGAGATTGCCGGCCATCAGATCGGGCCGGGATATCGCAAAGCGCACTCCGAAACGGCTCCTGCCTGAGCGCGCCGTCATGAATGCCCGCGTCGTTCTGCCCGGTGACCAACAACGGTTGCTGCAGGGTCTGCCTGGGGTGCAAGCCCTTCACGTCGGACCCTGGCGCCTCGCGCTGGTTGCGCTTGACGGAATCGGCGCTTTGTCGGCGCCACCTCGATTCCTGACGCCCGACGAGCTTCAGGTGTGGGGTCGCCTGCGTTTTGAAAAACGCCGGCGGGAGTGGCTGGGCGGTCGATTGGTTGCCAAGGCCGCGGTGTCGGATTTTCTCGTTGGGCAGGGACAGAGCCCGCCCGCATTCTCTGCTATCCCGATACATAACAGCCGTGATTCACACGACAGGGGCCGTCCACAGTGCCCTCTCGCCCCGTTTGTCAGTATCAGCCATTCCCACGGATTCGCCGTTGCCGTCGCGGCATCACAGCCTGTGGGCGTTGACCTGGAACGCACCCGCGGGTTCAGCCCCTCTGCCATCGACAGCGTGTTTACCACGGAAGAGAATGACCACATCAACCGTTTGAGTTATGCCCAGCGCAACCCAGCACGCACACTGAACTGGTGCTGTAAGGAAGCGGTGATGAAGTCCATCGGGCGGGGCGTACTCGGCTGGTTTTCTGATTTTGAACTGATCGCCGGACACGCCGGCACAGAAACGCTGCAGTGGCGGTGTTCGCGCAGACTGCAGGCAAGGCTGCCGGGCAAGCCCCGGCTCTGGTCAGCGCAGGTTGAGGATTACAGTGTCGTGCTGGCCGCTATGGATTCCCAACAGGAAGGGAGGGTAGTGGCATGAATCAACATCTTTCAGCGCGTATAGGCCAGGCGGTGGAAATTGCACGTTGGGCACCGTCATCACACAACTGTCAGCCCTGGCGGCTTCTCCCGATTTCCCGCTCAACGGGCGAACGCTACGTGAAGGAACAGGGTAAGGCGGGGAAGACCGCCTGGGTGGTTCTGGCTCTGGATCGGAGTCGGGAACTCAAGGCACTGCCCAGCCTTGAAACCGAAATGTATCTGAGCTGCGGCATGTTTCTGGGGCTTTTCTGGGAAGCCATGGTTGCCCAGGGGGTCGACTGCCGGGTGGGCTGGCCCCGGCAGGATTGGCTCGAGGGGGAGCTGGGAGAACTCGAGGACGACCTGGGCCTGACGCCTCTGGTGGTCCTGGCGCTGGAACCCCAGGGTGAGACAGATTCCGTGGTCCTCAGTCGCCTGCATGAAGCCGCGTTAAACCGCCGCACCCTGCGCGGACCTTACGATTCCGAAGCACTGCCGCAGGACACCCTTGAGAGGCTGCTTGCCACGCGTTGGCCATCCACGATAACCGGCAATAGTCTGAACATAACGATCGAACAGGAACCGACCTGGGTGGCACGTACCGCCAACCTTGTACGGCGTTATGCCAGCCGGGATTTCTCCCGCTATCGGGTCTGGCGTGAAACGTACCGCTATATCCATTTTGATGAGTCCGCTTCAGCGGAAGACGGCTTCTACCTCAGCAACCTGATGGGACCCGTCTCGGATCAACGCCGAAATCTGATGCGTTGGCTTCTGAACCCGAAGGTCGTGCAGGTTCTGCGTTTCGTCGGCGTGCCACGCCTCATGGCGCGGCAACTGGCAGGAAAAGTGGAGCATTCCCCGCAGCTCCTGACCGCCTCCCTTCCGGGAGAGGAACAAAGCCCCCGCAGTCTGGTTCAGGCCGGGACGCGGTTGATGGAGCTGTGGCTCCAGGCGCACGCCTGTGGCCTGGCCTTCCATCCCATCAGTGTGCTGCTGCAATACGACGATTCCCGTCATGACCTTCAGGAAATACTTGCCCCCACCGAGCGGATTGTTTTCTTTGCGCGTCTCGGCAAGGGTGCTCCCCCGGCTGGCAGGAATCCACGCCGCAAGGTAACCGATATCACCACCATTCCGCCTGGATTTCCGATCCGGGGAGGGGATGATGATGAATGGGAGGAATCCCCGACGCCGGGGGAAACAACGGGAGAGCCCCATGCAGACACTCGTTGACGCAGTAAAGGAACATGCCCGTCGGGAGGGGGGCCGGTTGGCGTTTCGTTTTCTGGACCAGAAAGGCGAGCTGGCCGATCAACTCAGTTATGCCGATCTGGATTGTGCCGCGCAGCGGATCAGTGGCTGGGTGAGTCAGCAGGGCCTGACAGGACGACCGGTGTTGCTGCTGTTCCCCACCGGCGCGGATTTCATTCGGGCCTTTTTGGGCTGCCTTTATGGGCGGGCGATTGCGGTCCCTTCATCCCTGCCAAGTGGCAAGCGTCATCACATGGAACGCGTGCGCCAGGTGGTCGCCGATTCCGGCGCTTCCCATATTCTTGTTTCAGCAGGCTGGAAAGAGCGGCTGAAGGCCTTTTTTTCGGAGGAAGGGGTCTCTGGTATTTCGATTCTCTCGCCCGAGCAAATTCAGGAAAGTGCCCAGGCTGAAGTCAGTGTGCCGCAGCTGGAAGATCCGGCCTTCATCCAGTACTCCTCTGGGTCCACGGGCAATCCCCGTGGCGTGGTGATTGAGCATGGGAACCTGATCCACAATATCAGGTTGCTTCAGAAGCGCTGTGAAACCGATCGGGAGAGCGTTTTCGGCAGCTGGCTGCCGTTTTTCCATGATATGGGCCTGATTGGCATTGTCCTGCAGTCGCTCTACCTCGGCGCGCGGGCCGTGATTCTGTCACCGCAGAACTTTATCCGTCGTCCGGCACTCTGGCTGCGGATGATCAGCGAGTATGGCGTGGAAGTCGCCGGGGGTCCGAACTTCGCCTACGAACACTGCCTGCGTCAGGTCCGTGATGATCAGCGCGAGGGGGTGGATCTCAGCCGTTGGCGGGTTGCCTTCAATGGGGCGGAGCCGATCCGCGCAAGCACCATGCAGCGTTTCAGCAAACGCTTCCGGAGTTTTGGATTCCGCGACGAGGCACACACGGCCTGTTACGGGCTGGCGGAAGCGACGCTTTGCGTTGCCTGCCATGATCGTCGCGAACCGACGGCGGTTCTTGTGGCCGATCCCGTAGCCCTGGCCACGCGCAAACGGATCCGTCCCGCACCGGAAGGTCATCGGTTTGTGGCCTGTGGGCGGGTTAATGAGTCCGCGGAAGAGGACATGGCCGTGCGCATTGTGGACCCCGATTCAGGGCGCAGCCTCCCCGACAACCAGCCGGGCGAAATCTGGGTTTCCAGTCTGAGTGTTGGCCGTGGTTACCAGGGCCACGAAGCGCTCAGCGCATTGACTTTCCGCGCCCGGATTGCGGATGAGCCACAACGCCGCTGGCTCCGCACCGGGGATTTGGGATTCATCCGCGAAGGCTATCTTTTCGTGACCGGCCGGTTGAAAGACCTGATTATTGTAAATGGTCGCAATATCAGCCCGGAAGACATTGAGCAGGCCGCGATGGAAGTACTGCCCTCGACCCGGCGGGTGGGGGAGACCGTGGCCGTTTCCGTCGATGATGTGGGCGGGGAGAGCATCCTGCTGTTGCAGGAGATCAACGCCGCCAGAATGGATACGTCCGCTCTGTCCCGACTGGCCCGGATCATGACCGCTCATATCGCGCGACAACTTCAGATTTCTGTGGTGCGTGTGGTTTTTGTTCCCAATGGTTCCATTCCCCGGACAACCAGTGGCAAGAAAAAGCGAGGCCGCTGCCGTGAGTTGCTGCAACCTGGTCGAGGACTGTCCGTGCTCCACTGTGAAGAATTCGCGGACACCGGGCCTCGGGTCAGCAAAGCAGGGGCGGGATCATGACGCAACCCATAGCCGCACCGACGGAAGCGCATGTGCTGGAACTGATTGCTCGTGTGGCCCAGACCCTACCGGAGGCGGTAGATCCCGGGGATGATCTCTACGCGCTGGGTATCGACTCAGTGGAAGCGCTGAGCCTCGTGGCCGAGATCGAGGAAGTGTTTGATTGCAGCCTGGATGAAAACGATCTCTGGGACCTGGAAACCGTGGGTGACCTGGTCGCCATGGTGACGGGCAACCGGGCTGGAGCATCCCAGGACAGCGCCATTGCTTGCGCTGGCGAACATGATTTTGCCCGTTATGTGAACCCCCATCTCGCGCGCCGCATGAGCAGACTCTTTATGGATCACGCCTTTGATCGGGCGCAAGGGGCCTCGCTCTATCGGGGCAAAGAGGTCTGGCTCGATTTCATTGCCCAGTTTGGCGCGCTGCCCTTCGGGCATAATCCGGAGCGCATCTGGGCGCGAGTGGAAAAGGGGTTCCGCGAACGTCAGCCCACCATGGCGCAACCTTCATTACTTGGACCCGCTGGGGAGTTGGCAAGGAAACTGGTCGAGCTGGCCCCGGAGGGACTTGAACGGGTCACTTTCTGCAACAGTGGCGCCGAGGCCGTTGAAGCCGCCATCAAGCTCGCTGTAAGCGCGACCGGGCGCCACCATATCATCTCCACCCATAATGCGTTTCATGGCAAGACACGGGGTGCTCTCTCCGCCTCGGGTCGAGCGCATTATCAATCGCCTTTCGGCCTTCCCGATCCGCGTTTCGAACGTATCCCCTATGGTGATGCGCAAGCCCTGGAGCAGCTTCTGATCACCCACCCGGAACGTTATGCTGCCTTCATCGTGGAGCCCATACAGGGAGAGGGTGGCATTATCGAACCGCCATCCGACTATCTCCGCCAGGTTCGGGACGTTTGCGATCGCCACGGCGTGCTCTACATTGCCGACGAGATTCAGACAGGATTGGGGCGCACGGGTTCGCTCTTTGCCTCCGCCGGCAGCCGCCCGGACATTGTGACGCTGTCCAAGGCACTGGGGGGCGGCCTGGTTCCCGTTGGCGCCTGCCTTTGCAGGGCGGAACACCATACGGAAGTTTTCGGACGGCGCCATTCATCAACCTTTGCCGGGAACGCCCTGGCAATGAACGCCGCCCTGGCAACGCTGGAGTGGCTGACCGAGGCGGAAGGGGCATTGCTTGAACAGGTGCGCGACAGCGGCGCTTACCTTCGAAAGCAGTTGGAGAGCCTGCGGGCGGATTATCCGGACCTGCTCGGGCCGGTACGTGGTCGCGGCCTTTTACTGGGTCTGAGCCTGGATGTGGACCCTGAACGTTGGGGCAATAGCCTGTTGGGGGTGGCGGCCCGTCAGGATGAACTGGCCGCGTTGTTGGCAGCCTGGGTGCATAACGTCGGGCGGGTACGCCTTGCGCCCACGTTGAATGCGGACAGCGTTATCCGTATCGAACCACTGCTTACCGTGACCCGCGTCCAATGTGATCAGGCCACTGAAGCGCTGCGTGACGGACTGGCTGTGCTGGATAACGGTGACACCGGCCGTCTGTTCCAGGGCATACGCAGTGGGCGCGACCCCGGCCCCAAACCCTTTGCCGTGCAGCCAGTATTCCGGGTGGTCCAGTCAGCGTATCGCATCGCCTTCCTCCTGCATCCGCTCTCTGCCGCAAGCTACGCGGATTATGACCCCAGCGTGCGCCGGCTAAGCGAGCAGGACCTGGATTCCCTCAGTGAGCTTGCGGCGGACCTTGACCCTTTTGTCGCCTCCAGCACAGAGGTAACCGGTGCGAAGGGGGACAGCGTGGCCATTGATTTCATCATGGTGCCCCACACCACAGAACAGCTACTGGACATGCCCCGCAAAAAAAGCCTCCAGCTTATCCGCGAGGCCCGGGATCTTGCCGTTCAACGCGGCGCCCGATTGGCGGGGCTGGGTGCCTACACATCCATTCTCACGGCTGCCGGCGAGCAACTGGCCGGAGAATCACTTCCGGTGACTTCGGGTAACAGCTTCACCGCAGTGGCCGGGATCAAAAATGCCGAGTCCGTACTGGCCCAGATTGGTGGCCACTGGTCTGAGCTCCGTGTCGCCGTGGTGGGTGCTACCGGTTCCGTGGGGTCCACGCTTACATCACTTCTGCTTGGTCGTAGCCGTGATCTGGTTCTGCTGGGCAAGCCCGGGCGGGATCCGGCGGCAACCACTGCGCGTCTTGAACAGACCCTGACTGAGGCACTGGAGCAGGGCGATGCGACGCCAGGCAGCGTGCTTTCCTGGTTGCGCGAGCAGCACAGTGATGTGTCGGCGGAAGAGCAAATAGAGATGGCATTGCGTAAAGGCAGGCTCTCCTGTGGGGGTTCGCTGGAAGAGCTCACCGGCGCCGATGTGGTGTTTGTCGCCACCAGTTCTCCGGACGCGTTTCTGGGGCCGGAGTATTTTTCCAGCGGAACGCTCATCTGCGATCTGTCCCGCCCGCGCAATGTCTGCGAGAGTACGGCAACCCAGCGTGCTGATCTTCTGGTTGTGGATGGCGGGCTGGTGAGTCTGCCCGGTCGCATCGACCTTGGAATCTACGGTCTGGCGCCGGGTGAAGCCTACGCCTGTATGGCCGAGGCGATTATTGCGGGGCTGGAGCAACGCCCGGAGCTGGGCTCGACCGGCACGGGAACCACCGCCCAGGCCCGGGAGCTGGAAAATTGCGCCACGGGGCAGGGGATACGGGCAGCGGTGCCCAGGAGCTTTGGCCGCCCAGTAACGCAGGAAAAACTGCTTGCATTTCGATCTTTTTGGAACGGAGGTGAAGAACGGTGATTGTGCGCGCCATGAAGTATGCGGGACGTCTCATTTGTTTGCGCGACGGTAGGATAGATTCGGAGGGAAGGGACCAGTGATACGTAGTCTGACGCCGCTGCTGTTGTTTGCGGCGTTCTGGACCCTTCCGGCAGACGCCCAATGGCAATGGCGACCGGGTGGGTATGTGATGAGCACAGGGCAATTGCAGCAGTACAACCGCGAGGATGTTCGCGCGGCCGACGGTGACCGCACGGCAAGGGAAGACACCGCAGCGCTTCGACTGCAGCTTGATGGGCGCCATCCCGCACTGCAGTTCAGTCTGCATTATGAGCTGCTGGGGGAATTCGGTGATGCCGTGGAGGATCGGGGCTTCCTCACCGAACGTGGGATCGCGCTGTTCGAGCCGAGCCGGATCATACCGGACGACGACACCCGACTGATGCGGCTGCGGCATACGGTAAGCGACGGGAGTCGCCACCGTGCCGTACAACGGCTGGATCGAGCCTATGTGGGAACCGGAACAATGACGTTCTCAGCACAGATTGGGCGACAGCTGCACAGCTGGGGCAGTGGTCAGGTTTTCCAGGTTCATGATTGGTTGCGCTCCGGTTCACCGCTGGCGCTTGATCGGGAATATCAGCCGGGTGAAGACATGCTCTACGGGGAATACCTGACCGCCACGGGTGGCGAGATTCAGGCGGCCACGGTCGTGCGTCGGGAACGTGAAACCGGTGACGTTACCCATGACGCTGCCACCTATGCGGCAAAAAAGGAATGGCTGAGGCCTGGGGTGGAGTTCCGCCTGCTGGCGGCACGGCATTTCGGTACCGCCGCTACGGGTGCGAGTGTCGGCCTGGATTGGCTGGGAGCGGTCTGGCGCGCCGATGGTGCGGTTTTCCGGACAGAGCAAGGACGCACCGTGGGGAGCGGTCTGGTGAATGTTGACCGTTTCTGGCGTTGTTGGGGGCGGACGTGTCACACCTTCATCGAGTATTACCGCAACGGGTTCGGCATTGGCGATGGCGATTACGACGATCTGGGGGATGATCTGGCACGGCGGCTTGAACACGAGGATGTCTTCACCCTGGGGCGTGATTACACCGCCTTTGGGGGAGGACTGAAGTGGCGCGATCACCTCAATGCACGGCTCGAGGCGCTGGTGAATCTTAATGACGGGAGCAGTTTCAACAGGATCTGGCTGGATTATGAACCTCGGGAGAATCTCAGGCTCAGTGGCGGTGTGGGTGTAACGCTCGGTGGGCAAACCGATGAGTTTTCCGGGGTACCGCTGGGGCAGGAGGATGCGCAGCAGGGATACAGTCAGAACCTTTTCATACGACTGGCGGGGTTTTTCTAGTTTCCACGGGAGAGAGTCATGACGGAAACAATGGACCAATCAAAACAAAAAGACCAAAGCGTTCCGTTGGCTACAGACCATTTCGTGCCACTTGATGGGCTGGTCAGTGAAGATACCAGCCGATTCGGCGGTAAGGGACAGTCCCTTCATCGTCTGGTGCGAGCGGGATTTGACGTACCCCGAGCCTGGTGTCTGACGGCGGAGGCGTACCAGGAATTCATGGCCGAAACCGGTATCGGCCAATGGATCGATACGCTCGAAACCGTGGACAACGAGGCCTGTACGCGCATCCGTGAACTCATTCAAAACACGCCCCTGCCGCACTCCCTTCACGAGCAGGTGGTGAGAGCCTGGGAAGACCTTGGACGCGGACCCGTCGCCGTGCGCTCCTCGGGCCTGCGAGAAGACAGCGACGAGCAGTCCTGGGCCGGCCAGCACGACAGCTTTCTATACGTCAACGACGAAGACAGTCTCAGTGCGGCGGTACAGCATTGCTGGGGATCACTCTGGACCACACGCGCCCATGCCTATCGCGAGCACAGTACCGGAACCGGGCACGATGTCGAGGGCATTGCCGTGATCATCCAGAAAATGGTTGATCCCGAGTCGGCCGGAGTGGCCTTCAGCGCCGATCCCGTTTCCGGGGACCCCTCAACCATCGTCATCGACGCCTGCTGGGGGGCCGGGGAAGGTGTGGTCTCCGGGCAGGTCATCACGGACAGCTGGACCGTGGATGCCGATAAAGAAAAGATCATCAGGAAAGACATCCGTACCAAACCGGGTATGGTCACGCGTCGGGAGCATGGCGGGACGCAACTCCGTGAAGTTTCCGGGGCCAGGGCCGAGCAAGCCTCTCTGGATGACGACCAGGTGTTGGAGGTCGCCCGTCAGGTGCGGGCAGTCCGTGAGCATTATGGACGTGAAATGGATGTGGAATGGGCGTGGGCGGATGGCCAGCTCTGGCTGCTCCAGGCTCGCCCCATTACCGTAAAAGCGGGCCAATCAGAAAAAATCTATGCCTGCGTGGGGGAGGCGGACGACAACATCCGTGAAAATGCCATGTTTTCCCGTCTGGATACCGGGGAGATCATGACCGGGCTGATGAGCCCGCTGGGGCTCTCGTTCTGCCGTTTCTATCAGTACAACGTCCATGGTCCGGGCAGCAAGCGCATCGGCCTGCTTGATCTCGGCAAGCCGGATTACTACATGGGCTATCTGCTGGGTCACGTCTACCTTAACGTCTCC
>SLIH01000210.1 GCA_007135745.1 Halomonas sp.
CAGAAGCTGGCTGGCGGATGAGGCCCACCGTGTCGATGTGATCTATCTCGATCCCATGTTCCCTGAACGGGAAAAAACGGCCTTGGTTAAGAAGGAAATGCGGCTTTCACGTTCTGTGGTCGGTGATGACGAAGATGCGGAGCAGCTTCTGGCCAATGCGTTGAAGGCAAATGCCTGTCGGGTGGTGGTAAAGCGCCCGCGCAAGGCGCCCCGCATTCCAGGGCCGGAGCCGGCCACGGAGGTGACCGGCCGCAGCAGCCGTTTTGACCTGTACACCCACAGGGCGTTGCCGTAAACGACCTGCCCCTCAGACGTTAACGTTGGTGACCTGGAGTATCGATTGGCGCAGCTCAGAGCTGAGCACCAGCCGTGCTTCCTCCGCGACTTCTTCCAGCCCGGAACGGTAGACCAGGCGGTCGTTTTCATCCCGGCGGATGATGCCGTTTTTCTCCAGATTGGCGATAAAGTTCCGGAACAGTGTCTTATCAAAGAATTCGGGTGCGTTCAGCCCGAACAGCACCGATACCCGCTCCGCGAGCAGACTGGATTGTTCTTCGAGCTGTTCCGCGGTAATGGCGCCAGACCCGAATTTGCGCAGTACCGCGATGCTGAGATAGTAACGCTCCAGGGTCTGGATGATGCTGTGGGACAGCGTGGTCAGACGCACTGCCTGCGCCGTTCCGGGCGCGGGGCGGTGCAGCAGCTCACCCTCTGTGTCCAGCATGCCGTCTTCAATCAGTACTTCCAGCCACTGCTCGAGAACCCCTTCGACCTCCTCGGGCTCCCAGCGCAGGTGCAGCTCGGAGCGAATATAGGGATAGATGGATCGCGCCAGAAACAGCAACCGACTGCGATCCAGTGAGCTGTTGTTCTGGAACAGGCTGGCAATCAGCGCAGGCACCGCAAACAGGTGTTGAACGTTGTTGCGGTAATAGGTCATGAGTACGGCATGCCGGCCCTCGAGCATGATGATGTCACCCAGTTTCTGTTTACGCCGGACAATCAGCCCCATCTGTTCGTTATAGCGGATCCAGTCGTCACCGGAGCCTTCGGGGAAAGACACCCGGTCACTGTAGGGCAGTCTCTGGGCAAGGCGGCAGAAGTCCTCCATCAACCGGGCCAGCAGCATCTCATCCATGGCCAGTCGGTCGGTTGCCAGAAGGACCGTTGCCAGAAGGTTGACGGGATTAAGTGCGGCGGCTGCGTTAATGCGGGTAACGATACCGTCTGCGAGCTTGTTAACCACATCCGGGAGCCAGTCGGGGCGATATTCCTCATCATAAGCTTCATCGCGCCAGGTTGGCCGTGATTCATCGAGAATGGTGTCCAGGTGAATTGGCTCGCCAAAATTGACGGCTACCTGGCCGAATGACTTGCGCAGGTTGCGCAGTGAGCCCAGCAGCCCGAAAACGTTTTCCTTTTTCTTCTGTGTGCCCTGTAGTTCGCCCAGATAGGAGCGGCCTTCCAGGACTTTTTCGTAGCCGAAATAAACCGGCACGAAAACAATGGGCTTTTTGCTGTTGCGGAGGAAGCTTCGCACCGTCATGGAGAGCATGCCGGGCCTGGGTTGCAGCGTTCTTCCTGTCCGGCTGCGGCCCCCCTCGACAAAGTACTCCACCGAGTAGCCCCGGGTGAACATGACGTGCATGTATTCATTGAAAACGGCCGAGTAGAGTGGGTTGTCACGGAAGCTTCGGCGCATGAAAAAAGCGCCGCCACGACGCAACAGCGGGCCGATGACAGGCATGTTCAGGTTGATGCCGGCGGCAATGTGGGGCGGCATAAGTCCATTTTTGTAGAGTACGAAGGACAGGAGCAGGTAATCGATATGGGATCGATGGCTGGGCACATAGACAACCGCGTTGTCCTGGGCGACCTCCTGCGCTGTCTCAATCCCGTTTACCCGGATGCCATCGTAGATACGGTTCCACAGCCAGGCCAGAACCACTTCCAGAAAACGGATAGTGACCATGGAGAAGTTGGAAGCGATTTCATGGGCGTACTTCAGCGCTCGCTCCCTGGCCTTTTCCGGGGGGATCTCCTCATGCTTGGCGGTTTCGCGGATAGCTTCCTTGACCGGGTGGCTGCGCACCAGCGAGTTCACAAGGGTGCGCCGATGGGACAGGTCCGGGCCAATGGCGGCCTGGCGCACGCGACGGAAATGCACCCTGAGGATCCTGGCGAGTTTGCGGCGGGCCAGCTCCTCGGTATCGGCCTCCTGGATTACCTGCCGCAGTGAAAGCGGGCGACTGAACTGCACGAACAGGTTGCGCCCGTGAATCAGAATGGTAAGGAATTTCTGCAGTCGTCCCGCGACGGACCAGGAGTCGGTCAGAATGATTTTGAGCAGGGATTTTTCCTTGTCTGGCGCGCGCCCCCAGAACAGTGATACGGGCACGACCTGGACATCGAGGGTTGGGTCCTCTGAACCCAGTCGTACCAGCTCCTTGAGTCTCGGCGTCAGAGCCGGAGAGTGACGGCGTTGGAAAAAACGGCGCTGGCGTTGATAGAGGAAAAAGAACGAGCGTCGCAGGCCCTTGTGAACCGGCATTGGCTCGTGGGATGAGGGCAGGTCCGCCCTGCGTACTTCCTCTTCCAGCACCAGGCGACTGGAAAGCGAGCTGTACTGCAGTACGTAGCACACCGGCTTGTCAGGATCGAGCCCGAGCTGTTCGCGATCGGCTCCGAGTACGGTACTGCGAACCCACAGGTAAAGCAGTTTTCGCAACAGGTTGAAAATCAGGGTGCTCAATCCGTTAAAACGCTTCATGCCATCTCCGATACGCCCGACACCAGCAGGATCTGGATTCCTGCGGGCTAAGTGTACTCGCTCGTAATGGTGGGGCAAAGCTCGGGGAAGGATGAATGAATCGTTACTTGTCATCCATTCGCACCCTTCATTATATTTCCGTACCAAACAGTTCCTGTGTAATGACGGTTATCAATGATCGAAGTAGAAAACGTAAGCCGCAGTTTCGGACGTCACCGGGTTGTGGATTCTCTGAGTTTCAGGGTGAATTCGGGCGAGGTGTTGGGCTTTCTGGGGCCAAACGGCGCAGGGAAGACCACCACCATGCGGATGATCACCGGGTACCTGGCAACCCACGGGGGAACCATCCGTGTCTGCGGGCATGACGTGGCTTCCGACGGTCGCGCTGCGCGGGCCTGTATCGGTTATCTCCCCGAAGGTGCCCCGGCCTGGGCGGACATGACCGTGAACGCCTTCCTGCGGTTTCTGGGGGAGGCTCGTGGGCTGGCTGGGTCAACGCTGGAGCAGCGCATGGCCCATGTTTCCCGACTGGTGGAGCTCGAAGACGTCGCACAGCAACGGATAGAAACGCTTTCCAAGGGGTTTCGCCGCCGAGTGGGGCTGGCTCAGGCGCTCCTTCATGACCCACCCGTGCTGGTGCTGGATGAACCGACCGATGGCCTGGATCCCAATCAGAAGCATCAGGTGAGGGCTCTGATCCGCGGCCTGGCCAGTGATCGCACCATCATCGTATCCACCCACATACTGGAAGAGGTGGAGGCGGTTTGCAGCCGGGCATTGATTATTGCCAACGGCCGGAAAGTGGCGGATGCCACACCGATGGAACTCCTGCGCCGCTCCGACTTCCATCAGGCTGTGCAGCTGCGGCTTAAAGAGCCCTGCCCTGATCCTGCCGCACTGGAATCGCTCCCTGGTGTGACCCGCCTTGCGCGTGATGCAGAGGGCCGGGTGTTGACACTTTTCCCGCAGCCCGGAGCCGCGATTCATGAGTCGGTGGCGAACCTTGTGCGTGAGCGTAACTGGCCAGTAGAGGCGCTCTATGTGGAGCCGGGCCGGCTGGATGATGTTTTCCGCAAACTGACTCGGGGGGATGCTGCGTGACGGGATTGAGCGTAATCGTTCGCCGCGAACTCTATTCCTACTTTGCTACTCCGGTAGCCTATGTTTTTGTTGCCATCTTCCTCATGTTGGCCGGGATCTTCACTTTCTATCCGGGCCAGTTCTTTGAGCGGGGTCAGGCGGATCTGGTCTCCTTTTTCAATTACCTTCCCTGGCTGTTCCTGGTTCTGGTGCCGGCCGTGGCCATGCGGCTCTGGGCCGAGGAACGACGTAGCGGGACTGTGGAACTGCTGATGACGCTGCCGCTGAACCCCTCCGTGGTGGTGCTGGGCAAGTTTCTCGGCGCCTGGCTGTTCATCGGGCTGGCTCTGGCGCTGACTTTTCCGCTCTGGATCACCGTCAACTTCCTGGGCCAGCCGGATAATGGCGTCATTCTGGCGACCTACCTGGGCGGCTGGCTGATGGCTGGAGGTTTTCTTGCGATCGGTAGTTGCCTTTCGGCACTGACGCGCAACCAGGTGGTCGCCTTCATACTGACGCTGGTGGTTGGATTTCTGTTCGTCGTCAGCGGGTTTCCGATGGTTCAGGATGCCTTTGTCGGCTGGGGGCCGGTCTGGTTACTGGACGGGCTGTCGGCAATCAGTTTTCTGGCCCATTTCGATGCCATAGGTCGTGGCGTCATTGACTGGCGTAATCTGCTTTATTTCCTGCTTGTGATTGCGGTCTGGCTTCTGGCCACGGTGCAGGTACTGAAACGGGATTGAGGGGGTAATAGTGCGTCCTGACAGACGGTTCTCACTGACGCTTGCGGGGCTTGTAGCGGGTTTTGTTGTGCTCGTGCTTGTGATCACGCTTGTGCTGCCTTCCTGGCGAATGGATCTGACGGAGCAGCGGCTCTTCACACTATCTGAAGGGTCCCGCGGCATTCTGGCGTCCATGGAAGAACCGGTTTCTCTCAGCCTCTATTTCTCCGAAGGGGTGGCGGCAGAATTTCCGGCCCTGCGGACC
>SLIH01000263.1 GCA_007135745.1 Halomonas sp.
CACGCTCAAGCTGCGCAAGCTCCGGCAGCTCGGTTTTATCCGCAACCAGGCGCTCCCAGGATTCGAGTCGCTCACGCGCCGGTGTGCCAAAGTTCTCTTCGACATAGGCTAACAGCCGAGAACTGAGCTCGAGCCCTGTCGCGAGACTGGCCAGAAGCAGGCAGAGAATGAACATTCCTGCGTATCGCCAGTAATGGCGTCGTGTATTCGCCAATGTCCCCATACCTCCTGACACGGCTCCGGAACCACCCAACAGGGCAGTCAACTCAATTGCGCAGCCGCTCCCTCAGCTCCTCCAGGCGCGCCCGTACAGCATCCTGATCACCGGATGGTGTTCTTCGTCTATCCGACTCGGTCCGCCCCTCATTGTTACGGTCGCTGGTTCCTCGCACCGCCATCTCCCCGTCGGAGGTTTCCTCGGGGAAGCTCAGATTCTCGAGCTCGCCATTGCGTTCAATAACGATGCGGCGCTGGTGAACCTGATGGAGTCGTGCGTCCCCAGGCAACTCCTCGCCAATGAAATAGACGTCCGTTTCACTGTCCGGTCCTTCCACCAGGGCGCTGGTGCGGTGCTCAACCGGTGCGGCCATAACCCCCCTCAGCACCAGCCGCAGGTTGGTCTCGGGCAGGTTCTCGGTATCAACCACCTCGGGCTCTGCGGGCTCCTCGCCGGGCTTACCGAAAACCTCAAGCTCATCCAGAGACACCTCCAGGGCCGGAGAGGTCTGATCACGCTCGTCGGTTGATCCCGTCTGCGCCAGCTCAGGCTCAGACTGCCACTGCTGCCACAGACCGTAACCCTGCCAACCCAGCACCACGGCAAGCGACAGGCCCACAACGGCACTTACAAGAGAGGGCAGTATGCTGTACAACTTTTCCATAAACGGTGACACCTTGGCCGGAGCGGGAACCAACCGGCAGAATAGAGTTCTGGAGTTGCCTTCATTATCTGGTGATACTAACGTATCCACAAATCAAGCTCACGGTATTGTAGCTGCCCAGACGGGGTTGCGAACACGGTTTTCATCCAGGGTGACTTTTTGAGTAACGAAAACGCTACACATTCAAGCGTGCAGACCGACCGTCGTCTGCCTTTCACCTTTGCCAAGCGTAACGGCGTCATCCTTACGCCCGACAGCAATGGACACATGCAATTGCTGGTGCGACAGGGCGCCGCCCCCAAGGCCATCGCGGAAGCAACCCGGCTGAGCCGGGGTATGGCCCGGGTCGAGGAGATAGACCCCGACCGCTTCGATCAGGAATTGACCCGCGCCTATCAGGGCGATTCCGAGGAAGCGATGCAGATGGTGGAGGGCATCGGAGAGGATATGGACCTGGCCAGCCTGGCCGATTCCGTGCCCGAAACCGAGGATCTGATGGAGCAGCAGGACGATGCGCCCATCATCCGCCTGATCAACGCCATCCTCACCGAAGCCATCAAGACGGGCGCATCGGATATCCATATCGAGACCTACGAAAAGCGCCTGGTGGTTCGTTTCCGTGTGGACGGCGTGCTGCGCGAAGTGGTTCAGCCCAAACGGGCGCTGGCGCCACTGCTGGTGTCGCGTATCAAGGTCATGGCACGGCTGGACATCGCCGAGAAACGTGTACCCCAGGATGGACGCATTTCCCTCCGGGTTGGGGGCAGGGAAGTGGATATTCGGGTATCCACCATGCCGTCATCCAGTGGTGAGCGGGTCGTGCTGCGACTGCTGGACAAGGAAGCGGGCCTGCTGAGGCTTGACTCCATTGGCATGGCCGAGCGGGATCTGAAGCTGCTGAAGGATCTGGTTCACCGCCCCTATGGCATCATCCTGGTCACAGGCCCTACCGGTTCCGGTAAGACCACGACACTCTATGGGGCGCTTACGGAGATCAATGACCGCTCGCGCAATATTCTTACCGTCGAAGACCCTATTGAGTACAACCTGCCCGGCATCGGCCAGACCCAGGTCAACACCAAGGTCGACATGACGTTCGCCCGGGGCCTGCGAGCCATTCTTCGCCAGGATCCGGACGTGGTGATGATCGGTGAGATCCGGGATCTTGAAACCGCCGAAATCGCCGTACAGGCGAGTCTCACGGGCCACCTTGTGCTTTCGACCCTGCACACGAACACAGCCACAGGGGCCGTCACCCGATTGATAGACATGGGGGTTGAGCCCTTTCTGATTTCCTCCAGCATCATCGGCATCCTCGCCCAGCGCCTGGTACGGGTGCTCTGTCCGGATTGCAAACAACCCTATACACCGGATGAGCAGGAGTGTGAATTTCTCCAGCTGGATCCTTCCAATCCACCCACCATTTACCGTCATTCCGGCTGCGAGGCCTGCAACCAGTTGGGATACCGGGGACGGATGGGCATTTATGAGGTCATCGGCATCGATGAAGGCATGCGCAGCCTCATCCACCGCCAGGCAGGTGAAATGGAGCTGGAGCGCGCGGCCCGCGAACTTGGGCCCAGCATTCACGACGATGGCGTGAAAAAAATTCTGAACGGCACCACAACCGTCGAGGAAGTGTTGCGGGTCACCCACCGGGGCTGAATGAAGTATGGCAGCGTACGAATACAAAGCGCTTGATGCCCGTGGCAAGCAGAAAAAAGGGGTGTTGGAGGCAGACAGCCCCCGCGCCATCCGACAACAGCTCCGGGACCGTGGGTGGGCACCACTGGAGGTCAACCTCAGCGCGGAAAAACAACGCCAGGCCGGGTCGTTCAGCTTTTCAAGGGGATTGTCAGCCAGTGATCTGGCCCTGGTCACGCGACAACTGGCTACGCTGATTCAATCCGGGATTCCGGTGGAACAGGCCCTGTCCGCCGTGGCGAACCAATCGGACAAACCCCGCATAAAGAGCATGATGCTGGCAGTTCGTGCCAAAGTACTTGAAGGCTATACGCTCGCGGACAGCCTCGGGGAATTTCCTTCGGCTTTCCCCCACCTGTACCGGGCCACTGTGGCCGCGGGCGAGCACGCCGGCCACATGGATCTGGTGCTCAACCGGCTTGCCGATTACACGGAAGGCCGTCAGGAGGCCCGCCAGAAAATTCAGCTGGCGGCTATCTACCCGGTAATATTGACGGTCGTCGCCATCGCCATCGTGATCTTCCTTCTGACGTACGTGGTGCCGGATATCATCGACGTGTTTGTCCGCAGCGGCCAGGAGCTGCCGCCGCTTACACGGGGCCTGCTGGCAATCAGTAACTTTTTCGTCGAATGGGGCTGGCTGCTCCTGTTGCTGCTTGCAGGTGGCATAGCCGGATTCCGCATGGCATTGCGCCGTCCCGCCTTCAGGCTCGGTTTCCACCGGTGGCTGCTTCATGTGCCATTTATTTCAAAGCTGTCACGTGGGCTGAATACCGCGCGTTTTGCCAGCACAGTGAGTATACTGACCAGTAGTGGTGTGCCTCTGGTGGAAGCCATGCGTATCGCCGGAGAAGTCCTGTCGAATGAATACCTTAAGCAGCGGGTTCGTGAAGCCACACAGGCCGTCAGTGAAGGCGGTTCGCTGCGTAATGCCCTGGAGAAAACCGGGTATTTCCCGCCCATGATGATCCACATGATTGGCAGCGGGGAGGCAAGTGGCGAACTGGACCAGATGCTTGAGCGTACCGCCGCGCACCAGGAAAGTGATCTTCAGGGAAAAATCACTGCGCTTGTGGGGCTTTTCGAGCCTCTGATGCTACTTGTGATGGGTGGGGTGGTGCTGGTCATTGTGCTGGCGATCATGTTACCTATCATGGATATGAGTCAATTAATGGGTTAATGCAAATGCTGAGACATACAAAAAGCCGGGGTTTTACACTGATCGAGATCATGGTGGTCATGGTCATTCTGGGCCTTTTGGTAGCCCTTGTGGCGCCCAACATCATGGGACGCGGGGATGAAGCCCGCGTCACCACTGCCAAGGCACAGCTGCGCCAGATCAGCAACGCATTGGATCTCTACCGACTCGATAACAGCCACTATCCCTCCACGGAGCAGGGACTGGAAGCGCTGGTGCGTGAGCCCTCCGGCCATCCGGAACCCCGCAACTGGAATCCGGAAGGTTATATGAATTCCGTTCCCACGGATCCCTGGGGCAATGAATACCAGTACGTCAGTCCGGGCTCGGAAGGCCCCTACGATCTCTACTCAATGGGCGCGGACGGTCGCTCTGGCGGCGACGGCGTCAATGCGGAAATCAGCGTCTGGGATCTGGACTGATCACCGCGCTGACATCCGTCGCACCTGGACCCACCATGAAGAAGGCCGGCCCGCCCTCTGAGAGCAGAAACGACCATGGCTTCACTCTGATCGAAGTCATGGTTGTTCTCGTTGTGGTCGGGCTGCTCGTCACCCTGGTTGGCCTTAATCTTGGCGGAGGCGGTGAACGCCGGGAACTGGAGGAAGTCAGCCGCAGCCTGTACCTGAAAATGCAGACCGCCGCGGAAGAAGCCGTTATAACCAACCGGGAGGTTGGTCTGCGGCTGAGGGAAGGGCATTACCGCTTTCTTGTCTGGCAACCCGAGGAAGAGAACTGGGTATCCATGCCCGGACGGGGGTTTGGCACAACCCGCCTGCCCGAATGGGTCGAATACAGCGTGGAAACGGATACGGGCGGTGGCCGCGAACTCGGCGACGATGACGACGACGAGGATGAATTGCCCGACCTGGTCTTCTTCTCCAGCGGCGAATCCACACCCTTTGACCTGTATCTCTGGTGGGACCAGGACCGGGATGCGCCGCACCTCATCCAGTCTGACGGAATCGAGCCGCCACAGTGGATCAAGCCGGGTGACAATGGCGCGTCAGGGGGCCGGCGATGAGACGGCTTGTGTCAACGC
>SLIH01000403.1 GCA_007135745.1 Halomonas sp.
CCCGGGAGTATCTGGAAAAGCACCCGGAGAAACGCGGTGAGGACATGGAGGCCACCCGGCGGGCCTGCGAGAAATTCCGCTATACCCCGGTCAGCGTCATGAACTTCCCGGAAGGCACCCGTTTCACCCCGGCAAAACACGCCGGCCAGCAATCCCCCTACAAGCATCTGCTGCGCCCCAAGGCCGGCGGCACCGCCTTCGTTCTGGAGGCCATGGGCGACACCCTCTCCACGTTGCTCGACATCACCATTGCCTACCCCAACGGGCGCCCGGGACTCTGGGAATTCATGTGTGGGCGGGTCACCCACATCGTCATCCGTGTCGAAAAGGTGCCCATTCCGGAGCATCTGCTGGGCGGCAGCTACAGCGAGGACGAAACCCACCGCCAGCGGGTCAAGGAGTGGCAGGAAGGGCTCTGGGAGCGCAAGGACCGGATGCTCGATGAACTGCAGTCCCAGGCCAATTAAAATCAGAAAAAGATTGGAACCTAATGACTAAAAAGTAATCGCGTTCCGTATGGATAGGGGTAAAGTAGTTATGCACGGCAGGTTTTAGCCCGAGAGATAGGGAGTAAAGTCGATGTACCCGGGTGCCAGCTTCGTTGCCTTTATTCCCTGACAGGATTGCCCCCATGCCCCCCAATGACGCGAGCACCATGATTCCCCTGACGCAGCTGGATATTCCCCTGGAACGGGAGGGTTTCCAGAGTGACCTGATACGCGAGCTTTCCAGTGTGCTGGAAGACGTTGTGGGCCTGGAAGAAGCCTCCGGGTTCATCAGCATTGTTGGCCAGAACATGGGCACACGGTTGGATTCTGCTTACAGGAGTGCGTTGGCGGTTTCCAGTCTGACGCGTTCACAGGTTGCGGATGTGTTGGTGGATCTCAAGGCTCGCATCAAGGGGGACTTCTACGTTATTGAGCAGGATGACGAGCGAATTGTTCTGGGCAACCGGGGCTGTCCCTTCGGGGATAAGGCCCATGGCCGCACCTCCATGTGCATGATGACCAGCAACGTCTTTGGCGTTATTGCCTCGGAAAATCTGGGCTATGCCCGGGTATCACTGGAAGAGACCATTGCTCAGGGTGATGCAGGCTGCCGGATTGTTATTTATCTGCAGCCGACCGAGGAATCGGGCGCTTCGCCCGGGCAAGAATATTTCCGGTCTGCACTCTGATGTTGCTGAAAGATCTCAGTCAGAGCGTGGAGGATGTCCTGCCGGAACCGCTCATGCTGCTGTCCGGCGAGGGTGAGGTGCTCGACAGCAATCAGGCGGCACGCCGCGTATTCCCATCGATTGCAGAGGGCGCCTGGCTGGGGGATCTTGTCGAGGACGATCCTGAAAAAGTGACTGAGTCTTTTCGCCTGTGGCTGCGCAAGAGGAGTCTTGTGCGTGGGCTGGTGACGCTCGTCGACGGTAACGGTAACCGTTATGCAACTTATGGGGCGCGGGTTGGATCAGACGACGGGGAGCCTGCTCAGGTTCTGCTGCGTTGCGAAGTCAGCCAGTCCGCCAATCGACGATTTATTGAGCTGACCCGGCGCATTGCGGAACTGAATCGCGAGGTCGCCCAGCGTAACCAGGTGGAAGACTTGCTGACCGCCGAAAAAGAGTGGCTGCGGGTGACACTGCACTCGATTGGGGACGGTGTCATTACCACGGATACCGAGGCCCGGGTTACCTATTTGAACCCGGTCGCGGAAGATTTGACCGGCTGGACGAATGCCGAGGCTCAGGGGCAGCCGTTACTGGAGGTCTTCCGTGCTGCCGATGAGTATACGGGCGAGCCGGTAGAAAGTCCGGTTTCCCGTGTTTTAAAGGCAGGAGCCATCCAGGGCCTGGGAAACCATACCGTGTTGACTCACAAGGATGGCAGGGAAGTTTCGATTGAGGATTCTGCAGCCCCGATACGGGATTCTGATGGCGGGATACTCGGGGTGGTTCTGGTTTTCCACGATGTGACGGAAGCGCGCCAGCTCAACGCAAAAATATCGCATCAGGCAACCCATGATGGCCTGACGGGCCTGTTTAACCGCAAGGCATTCGAGCAGCGCCTGAAAGAGATGCTGACCTCGCCGGAGACGAAAGGGCGGGACCATTCGCTGTTGTTCCTCGACCTGGATCACTTCAAGCTCATTAACGATGCCTGCGGCCATGTTGCCGGCGATGCGGTGCTGCGGGCCCTGGGCCCGGTGCTGGAGCATCACATGCGTCAGTCCGATATGCTGGCGCGCCTTGGGGGCGATGAGTTTGGGGTGCTGCTGCAGAATTGCCCCCCGAATGTGGCTGAAAAGATTGCGGGCACACTTCAGCAGGCCATTATGGAATTCAATTTTGCGTGGGAGGGGCAAACATTCGATGTGGGGGTCAGCATCGGCCAGGTTAATTTCAGTGACGGCGGATGGACGATGGTTGATCTGCTCGGCGCGGCGGACACAGCCTGCTACATGGCCAAGGACGCTGGTCGTAACCGCATCCATGTCTATGGAAGCGATGATTCGGAGTTGGCGCGCCGTCACGGTCAGATGGAGTGGGTAAGGGAGATCCGCGGGGCGCTGAAGGAAGATCGTTTCCGCCTTTTCTATCAAACCATTGTGCCCGTGAATGCGGTACAGGCCAGTCTGGACGGCGGCGTGCCCAGTCATTGCGAGCTGTTGCTGCGACTCTATGATACCGAGCGTGGATTGATCTCCCCGGATTCGTTCATCCCCGCCGCGGAACGCTATGACCTGATGAGCATGTTGGACCGCTGGGTTCTTGAAGCGGCGTTCTCCCGGCTGGCGACCCTGAACTGCGCCGATATCCATACCTGTGCGATCAATCTGTCCGGAAGTTCCCTGGGGGAGGAGGAGTTTCTGCCGTTTGTGTGTGATCTGTTCGAGCGCTACCCGGTGTCACCGGAGCGGATCTGTTTTGAAATTACCGAAACGGCGGCAATAGCCAACCTGAAAACCGCCCAGCATATAATAGGGACGCTTCGGCATCTTGGGTGTCGTTTCGCGCTCGACGATTTCGGCAGTGGCATGTCGTCATTCGGTTATCTGAAATACCTGCATGTTGATTTTCTGAAGATCGACGGTAGTTTCGTGAAGGATATGCTGGAGGACCCCATAGACCGGGCCATGGTCGAGTCGATCCACCATATAGGCCATGTCATGGGGCTCAAGACAATCGCGGAATTTGTTGAGAACGATAACGTCCTGGTTCAGTTACAGGCGCTTGGGATCGATCATGCCCAGGGTTTCGGCATCGCCCAACCGCAATCCTTTGACGACCTTCTTGCGGGGCTCACCGGGGAAGCGGGCGCTGAAATCTGAAGTGCTCTCATATTCCGCCGATATTCCCCCTCCGCCCGCCAGAATCCCTGATGGCCCAGGCCCCACCGGCTCCAGGAACGGTGGCCTCAAGTGGCGCCCATCACTGATCACTGCCCCTGTTATCTATCCCCGGGGCGCGGTACGATCAATGCGTCAATACAAAAACAACCAGACCAGGGGAAGGATGCCGCGATGAAGCTAATTGATCTGACAGAGGATTTTCGGGGCCTGATCGGTGACGTACTGCCCGATAACGTACGCTTCGGGGAGGTCTTTGGGAAATCATCCGCCACCCGGGCGGCCGGCGGCGAAGTGAAACAGATTCCGCTCAATCCCCGCACGGAGACTTACGAGCACCTGGACGCCCGCTCACGGTCACTGATCAACAAGACCATTGATTTCTTCGAAAAACGCGGCAAGCAGCAGCTCAAGGAAGACGATCACAACCGCACCTGGTATCAGGATTTCCTCGACTTCCAGGCCAAGGAAAAACTCTTTGCCACCTTCCTGACCCCCAGCGAATACGGCCCCAGGGACGCACGCTGGGATACCCACCGCAATTGCGCATTGAACGAAGTGCTCGGCTTCTACGGCCTGGCCTACTGGTACACCTGGCAGGTTTCCATCCTCGGCCTGGGGCCGATCTGGATCAGCGATAACGAAGCCGTGAAAAAGCGCGCCGCGAAGCTGCTCAAGGAAGGCGGTATCTTCGCCTTCGGCCTGTCCGAGAAGGAACACGGGGCCGACATCTACGCCACCGATATGATCCTCACCCCGCAGAAAGACGGCAGCTTCCGCGCCAACGGCGGCAAGTACTACATCGGCAATGGCAACCAGGCGGCCCTGGTGTCCATCTTTGGTCGGCGGGAAGACACCAACGAATACGTGTTTTTCGTGGTGGAATCACAGCACGAGAATTACGAGCTGGTTCAGAACGTGGTCAGCTCCCAGAACTACGTGGCCGAATTCCGGCTCAACGATTACCCCATCCGCCAGGAGGACATCCTGGCTGAAGGGCAGGACGCCTGGGACATGGCGCTCAATACCGTCAACATCGGCAAGTTCAACCTCGGCTGGGCCTCCATCGGCATCTGCACCCACGCCTACTACGAGGCCATCAATCACGCCTCCCACCGCTGGCTGTTCGACCACTACGTCACGGACTTCGTCCACATCAAGCAGCTGTTCACCGAGGCCTACACCCGGCTCACCGCCATGAAGCTCTTTGCCCAGCGCGCGACCGACTACGTGCGCGTCGCCGGCCCCGAAGACCGCCGTTACCTGCTGTTCACCCCCATGGTGAAGATGAAGGTGACCACCGAGGGCGAAGCGGTCATCAACGAGCTGTGGGATGTGATTGCCGCCAAGGGCTTCGAAAAGAACATGTACTTCGAGACGGCCGTCAAGGACATCCGCGCGCTCCCCAAGCTGGAGGGCACGGTGCACGTCAACATGGCCCTGATCCTGAAGTTCATGCCCAACTA
>SLIH01000269.1 GCA_007135745.1 Halomonas sp.
AAGGTAAGCATTCGGGCATCCCACCTTGAGCGCTTCAGCACGTTCGCGAGGATGGTGTCCACTTAATTTAAGTGGACACCCGATTGTACTGGTGGCAAAACCGGCCCGTAACCCTCTGATATTAAAACGACTGGTCTGCACGGAATGAACATCGAGATGAGGAGAGGTGATCTCTGTACATCGTTGAGTGAAAACGTGAAATGGCTCGCGTTGATTCAGAACTGCAACTCCGTGTACGCCGGTTCGATTCCGACCCGCGCCTCCATTTCTTTTCCTGGCTGCTTTTCCCTTTCGGTGAGTGACGGGATAATTCAGTAACACTTATCTATCTGCAAAGCGCAAGGCCTCGCTGGGGTTTTCCATTGCTTCGCCATCGGTGGGCTCATAGGTTGCGCTGCTCATGGCTTCCAGGCGTTGCGGATCAAGCAGGGTCAGGTGATTGCCGTCGACGCGGATAAGCCCCCGTTCGCGAAATCGTGTGAATAGTCGGGACAGTGTCTCGGTTGCAACGCCGAGATACGCCGCCAGGTCCCGTCGGGCCATGGGCAGTCTGAATGCATGTCTGCTGAAACCCCGTTCGACCTGGGATTGGGAGAAATCCAGCAGAAAAGTGGCGAACCGGGCATCGGTCTTGCTGTGTCGTTCCTGGTGCAACTGCCGGCTCAGTTGTTGTATCTCCGCACACATGCTTTCAATAATGGCGCGCGGGATGGGACTGTCGGTCTGGTTGGTTTTACCGGAGTGAGTGATTCCCAGTCGCCTGACACAGGTGGTATCCAGTGCCACTACGCTGCAGGTTGAGAACCCGTTGATTAAGGATTCATAACCAACGATATCCCCGGGGATGTGAAACCCCAGAACCTGGCCATCGCCATTTCTGTAATTGATGTAGCTTTTAAGCGCACCGCCAACAACGATGTAGGCATCACTGAGTTTGTCACCGGCATGGAAGAGGTGTTGGTTGCGTCTGAGGATACGGTTGGCGTGACGCTCACCCGGGTTGGCGCCGAGGAGCGAGAGATTCTGCCGTCCCAGCTGCTGATTATATCCAGTCATTGCTGCTCTCCCTGAGGCCTTACATGTTGGACAAGAAGACTGCTCCATATCCAACCACCCTATGGGAGTGCCCGAGAAGAGCGTATTAGGGGAACCCCGTAACCCTGATACGTATTCAACGGCCAGTCAGAGCGTCTGTGATTGCGGAAAGTAAAGCGGCGGAATCGACGGGTTTTTCCAGGACATTCAAAGCGCCCAGCTTAAGGGCTTGCCCGGCCAGGGGGCTGGAAGCGTATGCAGTCAGAATAATCACCGGAAGCCTGGGTAAATCTCCCCGCATATGCTCGAGAAGCTGGGCACCATTCAGTCCGTTGAGGTGAAGGTCAACCACCATACAGCTTGGTCTGGTGATAGGGAGAAGGCGTTTTCTGAAACGCAGAAACTCCTCCGCCGAGTCATGAGCCAGAGTGCTGGCACCATAACTCTCAATAAGAAGGATCAGTGCCTTTCGGACCGGCTCGTCGTCCTCGACGATATAGACCAGGGAGCGGGGAGGTAAGAGCGTCATGGTCATTCCCAGCGGGCGTGTAATCAGCTTAATTAGAACATGCTGCGCTGCTCAGGAAATGACTGCGGTCAATGGTCGGTGAATTCTTTCAAAAGCGATTCTGCGCGAATCAGGTCTGCGGCCTGGCGCAAGCCCATCTTCTTCATGGCGTGCCCCCGATGAACTTCCACGGTACGCTCACTGATGCCGAGCTCGATCCCGATCACCTTGTTGGCTGTGCCAGCCGCAGCCTGTCTTGCCACTTCGAGCTCCCGTGGGGTGAGGGCGGCTATACCCTGACGTATCCGACGATGCTGAGAATCCATTGCAAAGTGCTGACCATGGCCCTCAAGGGCCTGAGTAATTGTTGTCAGCAGAAGCCGGCTGTCGAAGTCCGGCTTCTGGAAAAAATCCACCGCACCGTGCTTCAGTGCACTGACAGCGGCCGGAACATTCCCGTAGCCGGTGAGAAAAACCACCGGTATGTAGGGACATTTTCTGCGCAACTGTGCCTGTACCTCCAGTCCGCTTTTATCAGGGAGGCTGAGATCCAGTAGCACACAGCAGGGACCGGGCCCCAAATCAGCATCGAGCACGGCGCGACCAGAGGCAAAAGAACGGGTCGTCAGTCCGGCGGATGACATCAGCAGCTCAAGAGCCTGTCGAATACTGCTGTCGTCATCCACAATAAAAACGGTGGAGTTCTCATCCATTTTTCTGTTCCGCGGTTCCAGGATTCTCTGCCGGCAGCGTAAATCGAAAAATTGCGCCGCCACCGTTCGGTGTTCTTGCATCGAGTTTGCCACCATGGCGCTCAATAATCGTCCTGCAGATTCCAAGCCCCTGACCAAGACCATGACCCTTGGTGGTAAAAAAGGGACTGAAGATCTGCTCCACATACTCGGATGGTATACCTGGTCCTTGATCCTCTACTTCGATCTCACAACGATCCGTGTCAGCCCTGTACTGCGAGCGTACTTCTATGGTGCCCTCGCAAGCGTTCGTTTTCATCGCGTCGATTGCATTGCGCAGGAGATTAACAAAGACCTGCTCAATCTGAATGCGATTCACGAGGCATTCGCAGCGCGGTGACGCGGGGGTCATCTGGATACGGATGCCGGCTTGTTCGAGTTCCGCTGTAAGCAGTGGAAGAATATTGATGACGAGGGCATTGGGGTCATGGGGGAAAAGTTGCCCGGGTTCTCCTTTATGCACGAAGGCACGTAGTTCCTGAACAATGTCGCTGGCCCGGCGGCTTTGCTGGGCGATATCGTTCATCGCTGACGCGAGGCGATCGTCAGGCTGGCTTGCATTGGCAATCATCGCTTTACAGGCTTCCGCCGTGGCATGGATTGCGGTCAGGGGTTGGCTGATTTCGTGGGCCAGGCCAGAAGCAAGTTCGCCTGCCGCTGTCACTCTGTCTGCATGGGCCAGGCGTTCCTGCATATCAGTGAGCTCTTTCAAAGCTTTTTCGCGCTCGCTGACGTCGTGAATAAAACCGACGAAATATTGTTGTTCCTTCAGAAAGAATTCGGCCACGGCAAGTCGTATGGGGACAAGGTTGCCATTCCGATGCTGAGCCAGGACCTCTCGCTCGCGGCCAATGACTTTGGCCGATCCCGTTCTCTGGTATTGGCGCATATGGTCGTCGTGAGTTGAGCGGTCGGGTTCGGGCATGAGAATGCTGACGTTCTGCCCGATCACCTCCCGGGCCTCGTACCCCAGAAGCCGTTCCGAAGCTGGATTGAAGGATTTGATGATGCCCCTGGCGTCGATGGTGATGATCCCGTCAATGGCATTCTGCACGATGGTAAAGCTGCGCAAGGTCTCGTCGGCAAGCTGTGCCCGCGTTGCAAGGCGTTCGGTGCTGTCGCAGGAAATGAGTTCGACCCCGACCACACGATCCCCTTCACCGTAGCAGGGCACAAACATGATGCTGACTGTCCGATCCCCGCCCCCCGGATAATGCAGTGCGCCCGAGTAGTCCGCTGGTGTTCCGGAAAGCGCTGCGTTCAACCAGGGCTGGAGTGTGGTGAAAGCGTCGGTCCCGATCAGGTCACACAGATGTTTGCCAGTCTGTTGATCGGGATTAAGGCCGAACCAATCCAGAGAACTCTGACTGGCATAGAGGACCCGGTACTGCTCGTCCAGTCGCACCAGGTGAAGAGGAAACATACGGAGTGGGTCCGTCCGGGGTGGCCCATCGGTGTCGCCCTTCAAGAGGGTTCTGTTCTCCATGGCCACGATCCTGTTGGACAAATCCTAATCGCATGATATGGGGTCCTGAGAACGGGCGTCAACGAACTATAACAAACATTCCGTTGCCTGGACGGTTGATCCGGATCAGGCCAGTGACTGGGGTGGTCTGGAGAACCAGGCCTGGAATGACTGAAATCGTTGATCACAGTCAACAAAGGATGCAGGAACCGGTGTCACGCTTGGAATTCAGGAATCGTCAGTGGATCGATTCGCCATGCCGGAAGAAGGAAATCGCCATGTCTGTTGGAAAGGTTATCGAAATCAGCGCAGAGTCCGAGAAAAGCTTCGAAGACGCGATCAAGAACGGAATTGAGACTGCATCCCGCACCGTGGAAGACATAAAAGGTGCATGGGTTTCCGAACAGAAGGTTCTGATAGAGAACGGGCGCATCACGGGTTATCGCGTGGATATGAGAATCACCTTTGTTCTCCATTAGGGGGGCGACAGAGAGATTGTTCGGCTTCTCTTGTCTGCTTTCCGTAAAGGGTCCGGGCGCTGATCAGGCCGGCATACTTCAAAAAAAGCGTGTGACGCTGGGTGTGTCCATGGCTCCGGGGCCCCAGCGTCAACCAATGTAGTTTCTGGCCTGAAGGTGTCATCATGTCGGCAAACATACTTGTCCTGGGGTTGGACCCCTTTAACCGTGAACTGCTGAGGACCATCGGCGAGCCTGGCGAATATCAATTCCATCCACTGCTCGAGTATTACGAAGTTGTCCATCCGGTCGGGCTGGGCTACCCCTCCCTTGACTGGATGCTTGAGCGCGGTACGGAGCAATTCTCCAACTGCCGTGGTGGCGCTGATGGTATCATCAATTACTGGGACTTCCCCGGCAGCGCTATCGCGCCCATGCTCTCCCGCACGCTCGATCTGCCGGGAGCGACACTTGAATCTGTCGCCAGGTGCGAACACAAATACTGGTCTCGTCTTGAACAACAAGCGGTGGTCCCTGAAATGGTGTGCGGATTTCAGCCTATTGATC
>SLIH01000474.1 GCA_007135745.1 Halomonas sp.
CAAGTATGAAAAGGCGTTCGATGAGGTGTTCGAGATGCTGGATTGGCTGGAAGAACGGCTCAGCGGGCAGCGTTACCTTGTCGGCAATCGCCTGACGGAGGCGGACTGGCGGCTGTTTACCACCCTGGTGCGTTTTGACCCGGTCTATGTCGGCCATTTCAAATGCAATCGCAACCGGATCAGGGATTTCCCCGCGTTACAGGGTTACCTGCAGGACCTGTATCAGATTCCGGGCGTGGCGGAGACCGTGGATATTCGCCAGATCAAGCAGCATTACTACTGCAGTCACGAGACCATCAATCCAACACGGATTGTGCCGAAAGGGCCCGAGCTGACACTGGATGGCGCTCATGAACGCCAGACGCTGGGGCCGGATTACCCTGAAGCCTGCAAACCCCAGTGATCAGCTGGAGCGCTCCAGTGCCAGAGTGATCAGCAGCTCCAGGGCGGTTCTGTGGTCAGAGGGGGGCAGTTGTTCAAGGCAGGCGCGGGCCTTGTCGGCCTCCACCCTGGCGCTCTCAAGCGCATAGTCCAATGAGCCGCAGTCGCGGACAATGGACAGCACGGCGTCCAGCTGGTCGAGCCCGCCCTTGCGGATGGCCCTTCGGATCACCTGGCTGTCCTCTTCCTTTGCATGCAGCATGGCGTGAATCAGGGGCAGGGTAGGCTTGCCTTCGGCCAGATCATCGCCCACATTTTTGCCCATGGTTTCGGCATCACCCTGATAGTCCAGCAGGTCATCCACGATCTGGAATGCCATGCCCAGATGCTGACCGTAATCGCGCAGTGCCTCTTCCACCCTGGGTTCCGCCCCGGCCAGAATCGCCCCCGTATGGGACGCCGCCTGAAACAGCATGGCCGTCTTGTTGTGGATCACGGTGCGGTACTGCGCTTCACTGACATCCGGGTTGCGGCTGTTGACCAGTTGCAGCACCTCGCCCTCGGCGATCACTGCCGTGGCTTCGGACAGCACATCCATGATGCGCATACTGCCCATCTCCACCATCATCTGGAAGGCGCGTGAATAGAGGAAGTCGCCGACCAGAACACTGGGTGCATTGCCCCAGTTGGCATTGGCTGTCTTCTTGCCGCGGCGAAGTTCGGAGGTGTCGACCACGTCATCGTGCAGCAGAGTGGCCGTGTGCAGGAACTCGATGACGGTCGCCAGGGTCGGATGCTGATCGCCCCGGTAGTCCAGGGCGCCGGCGCTCAGCAGCACCAGCAGAGGGCGAAGGCGTTTTCCACCGCTGTCCACAATGTACTGGCCGATCTGCTCCACCAGGGGTACCCGGGAAGCGAGCTGATCGTGGATCAGCGCATTGACCTTCTCAAAATCCTCCCGGACGGGGGCGTAAATCTGCTCAACACTCATGATGGAAAGTCCGACGATGACCGTCACCGGGGGCCAATGCGTTGGCCCGCGAAAGAGCCCGTACATTATGGTCTGCCCCGAGGCCTGTCAACTGCTCTGGCGGGATTTGAGCGCCTTCAGGTCGTTGCCTGCAGGGTTTAATTCTGAACGGGTCGGCAAATTACCGGACTGCTCCGGAACGCCGGGTGACAAGGCGCCGGCCGATCGGTATATTACGCCCTGATTGTGCATGGATTGGCACGACGTAATACAGGAGACAGGGATGGCTCACCCCGACGGACTCATCTACACCGCTCAACTGGGCGACTGCCCCGATGCCACCTTTGAAGTGGTCCGCTTTGATCTGCATGAACAACTGTCCAGCCCCTTCGAACTGACGCTTGAGCTGGCGGCCCGTGACAACGCCATAACCGCCCGGGATGTGCTGGATCGAAGTGCCGTCTTTGCCATCTGGCAGGGCGAAGACGTGGTGCGCCATATCAACGGCATCGTCAGCCACTTCTCCCGGGGCGACGAAGGCCACAGGCACAGCTTCTATACCGCCGTCATCCGGCCACCCCTGCACCGCCTGTCCCTGACCCGCAACACCCGCATCTTCCAGCATCAGGCACTGCCCGATATCGTTACCAGACTATTGGAGGAACGGGGCCTGCGGGATTTTGCGCTGTCGCTGCGCCAGGACCTGCCGGTGCGCGACTTCCGCCTTCAGTACCGTGAAAGCGACCTGGCGTTTATCGAGCGGCTGCTGGCCGAGGCCGGCATCAGCTACCGCTTTGAGCTCAACGGCGACACCCTGCAGCCGGTGTTCGAGGATGATCCGCGCCAGGCCCCCGAACTCGGCGAATTCCCCTGCCAGTTCCGTGGGGGCGGGCGCGGCGACTTGTCCCATATCCGTCATTTCAGCGTCTGTCAGCAGAGCGCCCCGGCCGCCGCCATTCTCAAGGGCTACGACTGCGAGCGCCCCGACTATCCGGCCGAATACCGTGCCGACAGAATCCCCCCGGATCAGCGCGATGATTACGAGGACTATGACCTGCTCGGCGCGGTGGCGGACGAAGGCGAAGCGCGGCAGCTCGTGAACAACCGCCTCCGGCGCCTGCAAAGCCAACACCTCACGGGAGAAGGCAAGGGCACCTGTGCCGCCTTCACCGCCGGCGCCCAGTTCCAGCTTTGTGAGCACGAACTCGACGACGCCAACCAGGGCTGGCGCCTGATCCATATACGACACACGGGCACCCAGGCGCTGCGGGGCGAACACGACAGCACCGGCACCACCTACCATAACGAATTCAACGTGGTCCCGGCGGGCAGCTACTGGCTCCCCGAGTCCCGCAAGCCCGCCATTGACGGCCCCCAGATTGCTCGGGTGGTCGGCCCCGAGGGCGAAGAGATCCACTGTGATGAGCAGGGCCGGGTTCAGGTCCGCTTCGCCTGGGAGCGCGACACCGGCAACGACGACAGCAGCCGAGTCTGGCTGCGCGTAGTCCAGGGCCAGGCCGGAGGTGGCTTCGGCCTCTTCCATCTGCCGCGCGTGGGCCACGAAGTGCTGGTCAGTTTTCTTGAAGACGACCCGGACCGACCCGTCATCACCGGGACGCTCCACCACGCCAGCAACGTCCACCCCTGGTCGCTGCCCGAGCACAAGGCCCGCAGCGGCCTGCGCACCCGCAGCCACAACGGCGAGGGCCACAACGAACTGCACTTCGACGACACGCCCGACAGCGAGCGCGTCTTCCTCCACGCCCAGAAAAACCTGCAGCTCAACATCGGCCACGACCGCATCGAACAGATCGAAAACGAACGCCACCTCAACATCGCCAACGAATCCAGAACCGCCGTGGCCGGAGACGATCACGAACACATTGAAGGCAACGACAACGCCCGCATTGGCGGCGACTGCCACCAAAGCGCCGGAGGCAGCTCCCACCTCAGCGCCGGTCAGGGCCACTACGTCGAAGCCGGCCAGGAAATCCACCATAGCGCCGGCACCAAGGTCGTCATCGAAGCCGGCGCCGAAATCACTCTGGAAGCCGGCGGCAGCTTTCTCAAGGTGGATCCCTCCGGCGTTATTCTCACGGGGCCGGCCATCAAGATGAACTCGGGCGGGGCGCCCGGTTCGGGCACCCCTGTCAGTCTCAGCGCCCCGACGCCTCCCGGCATTGAAGCGACCGAAGCCGAAGGCGCCGACGGTGAACAACTGGCCGGAGTCGAGCAGCGTGCGGCCTTCGCCGGCGCAGCGACTTCGCTGTCGCCTGGCGAACTCACCGCGGCGAGTGAAGCGGGCCAGATGACCACTTCCGAATGCCAGCGTCGGGCCGATGACAGTTGCGGGCTGGGAGAGGATTGTCGATGTCAGTGAAAGAGGGTGATCCGGGAATGGTCGATTATTTTCTGCTTGATCTGGCCTTTGATTCGCAGGCATTGCGTGATCTCTACGAGGCCCAACCCAGGCCGGATTATGAGCTGATCTATCGCGGCACGCCGTTTCAGAACGTCATGCTGGAAGGTCCCGTACTGGTGCGTCCGGTTGATCATGAAGACCGTGAACTTCTGGAACGGAAGGTTGCCGGGGAAAAGGCCATTGCCATTCGCGCGCCGGGCGTGGCGATGGCGGACCTTTCCGAGCATCTGCGCCGGTGGCTGCAGGTGAAGACCCCCGAGGGTGGAATTGCTGTTTTTCGTTTTGCCGACCCGCGCCTGTTCCCGGCCATCCGCAATGTTCTGGAACCCCACGAACGCAACCTTCTGCTGGGTCCTGCCCGAGCTTTTTCAGGAGTCCATGAAGGGGAGCAGTGGCAGCTTACGCCCGACGATCAATGCCCCGTGGAGCCACTGACTGATCCCTTCCCGCTGAGAGATGAACACCTTGCGGCGATCCAGCAGTGGCGTGAGCAGGCCTTGCTGGCCGGTTGGTCGGAGGCGCTCGGCCGCAGCGTGGGATTGCTTGAAAACTGGTATCGGCAATTGATGAGCGGTGGCGTGAAATCTGAATACGACATCGGGTTGGCGTGCGAGGCTTTGGCTAAACGAGGGGTTCAGCGCGAACTGGAAGCAGCGGATACTGAGCCTCTGCGCGCAACCAGTATGAACGCCACCGACTTTGAAGCCTGGGCTGAGGAGCTCAGTCAGATCGAAGGGCGGGGGGTGCCGGCATGAGCATTAAACCCAGCATGTACCGGGTAGGGGATCCGACCGGTCCGGCTTCCTGCGAGGTGTGCGCTGTACAGGTAGTGATTGAGCACAGGGACACCCTGGATCGCCCCCTTCCGGCCGGGGTCCGGGTCACGCTGAAAGATGCCGATGAGCGGACCCATACGGCCGAAACGGATGAGCAGGGGGTGA
>SLIH01000278.1 GCA_007135745.1 Halomonas sp.
ATCACCGGTATCAAGGCATAAGCGTTGACACTATCCTGTCGTGTGCAGCCCGCTCTGCGCACGGCTCGTAAGAAGGAGTGAAACAATGGCTCACAAGAAGGCAGCAGGTAGTACCCGTAACGGTCGCGATTCCCAGTCGAAACGACTTGGCGTGAAGATTTACGGTGGACAGACGGTCAAGGCCGGCAACATCATCGTTCGCCAGCGCGGCTCCAAGTTCCATGCTGGACGCGGCGTGGGTGTGGGCAAGGACTATACGCTCTTTGCACTGGATAACGGCGTGGTCAAGTTCCAGGTCAAGGGCGACAAGAACCGCAAGTTTGTGAGTGTCGAAGCCGCAAGCTGAGTCTGTTGATGGCCGGCTCTTTGGGCCGGCGAGTACAGACGATTCTCTGACCCCGCGCTGACGCACAGGTTCCGGACAAGGGTTTTACGGGTTATCGTAAAATTCAATCGGACCGTGCTGCGTCGCGCGGGGTTTTTCATGTGTATCGGGGTAGCCCTATGAAATTTGTCGATGAGGCAACCATTACGGTTCAGGCGGGTAAGGGTGGCAATGGCTGCCTGAGCTTTCGCCGGGAAAAGTTTGTCGCCAAGGGCGGCCCCGATGGCGGTGATGGCGGCGATGGCGGCTCAGTGATGCTGCGCGCCGATCCGGACCTGAATACGCTGGTGGATTATCGCTATCAGCGAAAGTACAAGGCACGCACCGGGGAGGACGGCAAAGGCCGGAACTGCTCGGGGCGTCGCGGCGAGGATCTCACTCTCAATGTTCCCGTGGGTACCACCGTGGTGGATCGTGACACGGGCGAGATCCTGGGGGATCTGACCGAGCCGGGGGAAACCCTGGTGGTTGCTCAGGGTGGCTTCCATGGCCTTGGCAATACCCGCTTCAAGTCGAGTGTCAATCGGGCACCGCGTCAAACCACTGAAGGAACGCCTGGTGAAAGTCGCGACCTGCGGCTGGAGCTCAAGGTGCTGGCGGATGTCGGGCTTGTCGGGATGCCCAATGCGGGCAAGTCCACGTTTATTCGTTCGGTCTCGGCTGCACGCCCCAAGGTGGCGGATTACCCCTTTACCACACTGGTTCCCAACCTGGGCGTTGTCAGTGTCGAAGCCCATCGCAGTTATGTGGTGGCGGATATTCCGGGGCTGATCGAGGGGGCTGCCGAAGGGGCAGGGCTTGGAATCCAGTTCCTGCGGCATCTGGTGCGGACTCGCCTGCTGCTTCATCTGGTGGATCTTGCGCCCTGGGATGAGACGGATCCGGCCGAGAGTGTGCGTATCATTTCCGGTGAGCTGGAGCGCTTCAGTCCTACGCTGGCTGAGCGTGAGCGCTGGTTGGTCATCAACAAGACCGACATGGTGGCGCCGGATGAACGCGATGAGCGTTGCCGCAAACTGGTGGAGGAACTGGGCTGGGAAGGACCGGTGTTCCAGATCTCCGCGATCAGCGGTGAAGGCGTGAAGGAGCTGAGCCGTGAAGTGATGAACTGGCTTGAGCGCCAGCGTGAACTTGAGGCTGAGGACCCTGAGTACGCACGCCAGGAGGCTGAGCGCCGCCAGCAGATGGATGATGAGGCAAGGGCGCATATCCAGGCACTGCGCGACGCCCGCCGTCGTGATGACGACGATGATGATGACGATTCCGACGACGATGATGACGGGGTGGAAGTAATCTACGCTCCCTGAGGTGCGCAAAGGGTATGACACAACGCAATCGAATTGCCGGTGCAAAGCGCCTGGTTATCAAGATAGGCAGCGCACTTCTGACCAATGACGGCAAGGGGCTGGCCACCGAACAGCTGACGCACTGGGTCGACCAGATGATGGCGATCCAGAAGCAGGGTACTGAAATTGTACTGGTGTCCTCGGGCGCGGTCGCCGAGGGCATGACACGGCTCGGTTGGGGTCAGCGTCCGCACCTTATCCACGAACTGCAGGCGGCCGCCGCTGTTGGTCAGATGGGATTGGTGCAGGCCTGGGAAACACAGTTCCAGCGTCACGGCACTCACACCGCCCTGGTGCTGCTGACCCACGATGACCTTTCTGATCGAACGCGCTACCTGAATGCGCGAAGCACACTGCGAACACTCCTGCAGCTTGGTGTTGTGCCCATCGTCAACGAAAACGACACCGTGGTGACCGACGAAATCCGCTTTGGTGACAACGATACCCTGGGTGCGCTGGTGGTGAACCTGGTCGAGGCGGATGGGCTCGTACTCCTGACGGATCAGGACGCCCTCTATGAAGCGGACCCCAGGGTTAACCCTGATGCTGTGCGGGTGGATGAAGCCATGGCCAGTGACGGTAAGCTGGATGCCATGGTTTCCGATGGCGGACGTGGCCGTCTCGGTCGCGGTGGCATGCTGACAAAGCTTCGCGCTGCCCGGCTCGCTGCACGCTCTGGTGCCTTTACACTGATTGCCGGTGGGCGCACTCCGGATGTGCTGGCTCAGGCCCGGGAGGGAGCACGCACCGGTACCCTGTTATTGCCGGACCAGGAACGGCTGGCGGCACGTAAGCAGTGGCTGGCGGGTCATCTCAATACCCGTGGTCGTCTGGTTCTGGATAGCGGCGCGGTCAATGGTGTCCGTCATCGCGGAAAGAGTCTGCTGCCGGTGGGCGTGCGGAGCATCGAAGGGCAGTTCGAGCGCGGCGAAATGGTTTCCTGTGTGGATGAGCAGGGGCGTGAGGTCGCTCGGGGCCTGGTCAGTTATGACGCGGAAGAGGCTCAGCGCATCATAGGCCATGCGAGCGAGCGCATTGAGGAAATCCTGGGCTACATTGCCGAGGAAGAGCTTATCCATCGGGATAACATGGTCCTGGTGTAACCCGCCTTCTTTTCTTTTTCTCGGGCAATAAAAAACCCCGCGCAGGGCGGGGTTCTGGTCGCACGGCGGCCCGCCGATCAGGCTTCTTTCAACGCCTTGATCTTGGTGCTCAGACGGCTCTTCTGCCGTGCTACCTTGTTCTTCTTGAAGATGCCCTTGTTCACGACACTGTCGAGAACAGGCTCGGCCTGCAGGAAGGCTGCACGGGCGTCTTCATAGCTGCCGGTCGCGATTTTTGACTCGACCTTCTTGATGTAGGTGCGCGCCCGCGAACGCAGACCTGCATTGTGCTTGCGGCGAACTTCGTTCTGACGCGCACGCTTTTTTGCTTGCGGAGAGTTAGCCACCGTTTGACTCCTCAAAAATCCGGTTACCGATCAGGGCCCTGACGACCGCCTGTCAGGTGCCTCTCGTTCTGAAATGACGCGAAACTATGCCGTTGTGGGGCGCCTTTGTCAAGATTTTCACGCTTTGTAACACGGTATTCCTGCGCTCCCTCGATAATCTGCTAGATTGAAATGTGCAGATTACTAATTGTTTGCTGGAACAGGGACAGGTTGTAATGAATCCCCGAGTTTTGTTGTTGGCAATGACGGCGGGCTGCATCGGTGGTCTCCAGGCGCCCCTGGCGCTCGCTGAAACACCTCCCGAGAATGCCTCCCCCCAGATTGAGTCTGAAGCCCAGCCTGAATCACTGCGGCCGCTGGCGGAGTTGATTGCCGCGGGTTCGCATGGCGAGGCATTTGAGTTGGCCTCCGATATGCTCGACGAGCGTGCCGGCGAGCCCCACTTTGATTACCTATACGGCTTGGCCGCCCTGGAAAGTGGTCATCCTGATAAAGCCGCATTTGCCTTTGAACGCATACTCATTGTCCAGCCGGATCACCATCGGGCGCGGGCGGAGCTGGCACGTACCCATTTCCTGGTTGGCAACATCAGCGCGGCGCGACGCGAATTTGAGCGGGTGCTGGCAGCTGACCCGCCGGAGAAGGTGCGGGAACGGGTTGAGATGTTTCTTGCGGAGATCGAGGAGCGTGAAGCGGTGCAACAGCGTAGCTACGGGTTGGTGGGCGGTTTCGGGCTAGGTTACGACTCCAACATCAACAGCGCTAGCGATCTGGATTCTATTACGATCGATGTGCCCGAGTTAGGAGTTACGTTTAGCGGGCCGTTGCCTGATGAGGCGAAGCCAACCTCCGATCTTTACCACAATTGGGGTCTGGATTTTGACGTGACCCAGCCGATCAGTCGTCAGCGGGCCGTGCGCGGCACCGCTGGGATTGAGCATAAGAACAACTTCGATTCGAGTGATTTCGATCTGACCACGGCGGACCTGGGTACCAGTGTGCGCCAGAGTGATGGCCCCAACGTATACATGGCCGGTATAAGAGGGCGCCATGTGCACCTGGGCAGCGACCGACTGTTGTGGTCTCTCGGCCTCAATGGGCAGTGGCAGAGGCGCCTTGGTGATCACTGGGCCGGTGGCGCCTTTGCTGAACTCTCTACCATTCGTCACCCGGATGCTCATGAGAGGGATCGGAATCGCTTCCTGCTCGGGGGTTCGGCGATTTTTATGGAAGGGCCTCTGCGTATGCGGGGTAGCCTGTTTCACGCCATTGCTCCGGCACGGGATTCCGACAACAAGCATCAGGGGCGCAGTGTGACGGGTGTGGCGGTCAACGCGGACTGGGAGCTGGCGCCACGTCACAGTGCCATTGGCTCGTTGGGCTTTAACCAGGTGGATTATGACGAAACCCATCCGACCTTCGGCAAGACGCGCGACGATACGGTGATTCGGGCGAGCCTGGGTTGGGCCTGGGAGGTGACTCCACAGCTCGATGTGCGATCTGAGCTTCGTTACGACGAGGTGGACAGCAACATCGATCTGTTCGAGTTCGACCGGACAAGGATTGAGGCGGGCATCAAATACCGCTTTTTCTAG
>SLIH01000298.1 GCA_007135745.1 Halomonas sp.
CGGACGCATTGCTGGCTTTGAGGCGCTGATGCGTTGGTCCCACCACGAGAAAGGAATGGTCTCACCCGGCGATTTCATTCCGGTGGCGGAGCAGACCGGGCAGATCGTCACCATGGGGTACCAGGCCCTGGAGACCGCCCTTGAGGACCTTAAGCGCTTTGATCAGGAAACCGATGGCGAGCCGCTTTTCATGAGCGTGAATGTCTCGGGCCGACAGCTTCTCGAGATGAATGAAATCGAACGCCTCGGCGAACTGCTCTCTACCTCGGGAATCGAGCCCTCCCGGATCAAACTGGAAATTACCGAAAGCCTGCTGGTGGACGACCCCATGCACGCTGCGGTCGCACTCGAGAAACTGCGCGAAAAAGGCGTGCGCCTGGCGATTGATGATTTCGGAACCGGGTATTCCAGCCTGAGCTATCTTCACCTGTTCCCGCTCGATACACTCAAGATCGACCGCTCCTTTGTTGCCAATATGCTGGCCGACGAACGACGCTACCGCATTGTCCGTGCCATCTCCCGGCTGGCGCGTGACCTTGAGCTCGACATCATTGCCGAAGGCGTGGAATACCCCGAAGAAATGGGCAAGCTCCAGGGACTGGAATGCGACTATATTCAGGGCTTTCTCTTCGCCCGCCCCATGCCGGCTTCAGACATCCTGCCACTGCTGAAAACCAGGAAACCACTGCACCCCAGGCCCTGACAAAAAACGAACCCCTGATCCTCGCCACAGTCTTCGAACTTGATACCCGCACCGGACTGTCAGCTTTTCTTACATCCCTGGACCAACCGGAAGTCTCACCTCCCCCAATATTACGCCTACACTATTGTTTTATCTAATGCTTTTATTATGCACATTTTTTGGCGCATGATTTGCTTCAATTCCCTATTGCCGGAAACGCTAACTAAAGCGCACAGACAAATTTTTAGGGACAAAGACCATGAACGTTAAAAGAAAAGGATTATGCGTTTTTGCACTGGTATTAGCCTCCGGGTTCAGTGCCGGGCAGGCACTCGCCTCGCCCATCTTCGATGATGGTATTCCAGTGGGTTGGGACTGCGTCGGAAACTGCGGAACCTCCGGGCCGGATGGCGTTGTCACCGCACCACCTACCGGTGGCACCCAGTACGGCTGGGTCTCCACCTTTGAGGGGGAAAACAACGTGGCCCTTGATGGCATTGGCGGTGAAGGCAATCCGACCAATGGCTCGAAACTGACCTCCAGCACTTTCAGTGCGGAGGCCGGCATGGAACTCTCCTTTGCCTTCAACTACATCACCTCGGATGGTGCCGGTTTTGCGGATTACGCCTGGGCACGCCTGCTGGATGCCGCCAACAACGAAGTGGCCCTGCTCTTTACCGCGCGCACAACCCCCGAGGGAAGCATTGTTCCCGGCTTCGAAATGCCCGATCCGCAAGCCACTCTCGATCCAGCGGAAGCCACCATCATTGCTGGCGCTCCCAGTTGGTCACCGCTCGGTGACAGCTCAGGCAGCTGTTTCGATGATGGTTGCGGTTATTCAGACTGGGTCATGTCGTATTTTGACATTGCCACTACCGGTGAATACAAGCTGGAGTTCGGTGTTACCAATTGGATAGATACTGCTTTCGACTCCGGCCTGGCCTTTGACGGGCTTGCCTTGAATGGTGAGTTCATCGGTCCCCAGCCCGATCCTAAACCCGATCCGAGCCCGGTACCGGCACCTGCCACACTGTTGCTGTTCGGTCTGGGACTGATCGGCCTGGGCGTGAGTCGCCAGGGTCGTAGCAAAGCCTGATCATGCTCTGAGGTCGGGGTTCCGGCGCCCCGACCGCACCCGCCACACCGGGCCTTCTGATCCTCGGACTGATCGGGGTCGGGCGCGCCGCAAAGCACAGTCAAAAGCGCACCCGTTAGCGTGATCGCGCTCGATGTCCTCATCGTATACATTCTGAGTACAATCCATTCAGAATCCGAGCAGGTCCACCCGCCATGGCAGACCGTATCCGAAGAATTCCAGTAGGCATCAGCGCCTGCCTTCTGGGCGAAGAAGTTCGCCACGATGGCGGGCATAAGCATGCCCGCTACTGCACCCAGGTGCTGTCGAAATACTTTGAGTTCCAATCACTCTGCCCCGAACTCGAGGCGGGACTGGGTGTGCCACGCCCCGCGATCCATATACGGCGAAAGGATGATGAGCTGCGGCTGGTCAACACCGACGACAGCGCAGACCACACCGAAGCCATGCAGGACTGGAACGCGCGAACGCTGCCGGGATTGAGTGAGCTTCGCGGCTACATACTCAAGGCCAAGTCCCCCAGCTGTGGCATGGAACGCATCCGCATTCATAACAGCGACGGCAGGGTAACCAGCCGCGATGGTCGTGGCGTGTTCGCTGATGCATTGATGAAGACCTACCCCCTGCTGCCCGTGGAGGAGGAAGGCCGCCTCAACGACGACCATCTGCGTGAGAACTTCGTTGAACGGGTATTTCTCTACGACGATTGGATGAGCAATGTGAAATCCAATCTCACGCCCGGCAGCCTGATCGAGTTTCATACCCGACACAAATTCCAGTTGCTCGTCCATTGCCAGAAGACCTACCGGGCACTGGGCCCCATGCTCTCTGATCTCAAGGCAGAGCCACTGCAGGACATCGCCCAGCGCTACATCGACGCCTTCATGCTGGCCATGAAAAAACAGATCAGCCGTGGTGACCATGCCAATGCCCTGCAGCACCTGATGGGCTTCCTGCGCGATTCCCTCGGTCCGGCAGACCGCCAGGTACTGAGCGAACAGATTGATGCCTATGTCCGGGGCGAGGTCCCCCTGATTGTGCCCATGACGCTTCTGCGCATGGCCCAACGGCGTGAGCCGGTCGCCTACCTTGAGAAACAGCAGTACCTGGCTCCCTACCCGGACGATCTTGGGCTGCGGAACCGGGTCTGAGAATCCCGGCAGCCTGCCGGACTTGCCGCCAGCACCGCATTGGCCTATGTTCTCGATAGTTCCGTCTTCCCGCTCGCCATGACAGGCGGGCGGACTTATCCATGACATCGGGAGTACCAAATTGAAGCGACTCGCACCCCTTCTGGCGGCATTGATGATCGCAGGCTGTGCGGCCCCTACCTTTCAGGATGCCCGCCTGGCACAGGACGAAGGACAATACCAGGAAGCCGCGGAAATTCTCCAGTCTCTGGTCGAGGAAGGCGATACGAAGGCGGAAGTCGCCCTCTATCGACTCTATCGGGAACAGGGAGTGGGCTTCAGCAACGAGCCAGAAGCACGACGCAGTATCCGCCGCCTCGCTGACGATAAGAACAACCCCGAGGCGGCCTTCCTGCTTTCTCAGGCACTGATTGAAGACGGCGAATTCGAGCGGGGACGCTTTTACCTCCGTGATTCCGCCAGCGCCGGTTACTCCGAGGCCGAAGAATATCTGGCACAGCGGGGTGACCTTCTCAATCGCAAGGTGGGCACATTGGACAGTTCTCCGGAGCGCCAGAAACAACTGGGGGATGACCTCTACCACGGGCACAACAACATAGAACCCGACCACCGGGCGGCCGCGCGCTGGTACCGGATGGCGGCCGAACGCGATCATCCAGGCGCCCAGTACATGCTCGGCTACCTTTACCGTGAAGGGGAGGGTGTGGAACAGGACTTCGAGCAGGCCTATCAATGGCTGCAGGAAGCGGCACTGAAAGGAGAAGCCTCGGCCCAGGGCAGCCTGGGTCATTTATACGGGGAAGGGCTTGGCGTCAGCCGGGACGATAAACTGGCCTATGCCTGGTCGGTGCTTGCGGCTGAAAACGGCTACGATCCGGCGGAGAAGAACAAGGAAATCTATCTGGACCGTCTCAGTAACGAAGAACGACTGGCGGCCTTCAATGAAATTCGGCGCCTGGAAGGATTGATCCGAAGGTAATGAACCTTAAATAAAAAACCCGCGCCGGATTCCGGCGCGGGTTTTTTCGTAAAAGCCTGGGGTAAGCTGTATTACTCTTCCCAGACCACCTTCTTCTTCTGGTCGTACCAGCCTGGCAACTTGTCCTTGTATTTATCCTCGATCACGTTCCGCTTGATCTTCATGGTCGGCGTCAGCATGCCGTTCTCCATGGTCCACGGCTCCTTGACCACGACCGCAAAGGCCAGCTTCTCATGGTCTTCCACCTTAGCGTTGACCGCAGCAAGCTCCTCTTCCAGCTCCTGCTCCAGCGCTTTGCGATCACCACCACGAGCCAGTTCAGCCTGGGCTTCCTCGGACAGCAGGATCAGCGCACAGGGCTGGGGATGGTTGGCGCCGGCAACACAGACCACTTCCACCTTGGGATGGGTGAAGTGCCCTTCGATCGGCACCGGAACCACGTACTTACCTTTGGAGGTCTTGAACAGATCCTTGACCCGGCCGGTGATACGGAGGTAACCCTCGGAATCAATCTCACCCATATCACCGGTCTTGAGGAAGCCGTCCTCGGTGAGGTCTTCCTTGGTCTTCTCCTCATTTTTGTAATAGCCGAGCATCTGCCCCGGGCTCTTGACCTGGACTTCATCGCCGTCACCCAGACGGTGCTGCACTCCCGGGTTACATACGCCCACGGTACCCACTTTGGCCTGACCGGGCCGGTTGGCATGGGAGTAGCCGAAGTTTTCGGACATGCCATAGACTTCGAGCAGCTCCAGCCCCACACCGCGGTACCAGTTGATGATCTCCGGCGCCAGCGGTGCCGCGCCCGTCAGGGCCGCACGGCAGTGATCCAGACCCAGCTGCTTGAGGATCTTCTTCCTGATCAG
>SLIH01000328.1 GCA_007135745.1 Halomonas sp.
AACTGAAGAACTTTGTGACGCAATTCCCTACGATGTCTCCTGACTCATCTAACGTGGCTGTAACAAACGCGTTTTTCTGACCAGGGAAAGCATACAACAAGAGCAATAATGCGCAGGCACCCTATTGGGTGCATCCAAAGGATTCGGGGAAGGTGGTGAAATGACACTGGCTGTACTTCCAGAATGGATTACCCTGACCAGCACGCTGGTCATGCTCCCCATCGGGCTGGCTTTGCTGGTCACGGTGCTGGTTCAGCGGCAGCGCCTGGCGGCAAGTCGTCGCGCCCGGGATGAAAGCGAAACCAACCTGACAAAATTCTCCAGCGCCGTTATGAACAGCGGCGCCATGATCATCATTACCGATTCCGACGGACGCATTGAATTCGTCAACGAGCGCTTCTGTGAGCTCACCCGCTTCAATGCAGACGAGATGCTCGGCCAATCACTCGCCAAGCTCAGTGCCATCGTCAATCTCAACGGTACCGAGACCGGCGTCACCACCAACTTCCTGGACTGCCTGCAGCCGCACTGGAAAGGCGAACTGCTCTGCCAGACCAATGGCGCCACCCCACTCTGGACCGCCGTCACCACCTCCTCCGTACTGGACGAACACGGCGACACCCGCAATTACATTGTCTCCGCAGTAGACATCACCGATCTCAAGATCGCGCACCGGCGCATGGAGCAGCTTGCGCTCTTCGACAGCCTGACCGGCCTGGCCAATCGCCGCCTCTTTCAGGACCGTCTTGAACAGGCCCTGCAGAGCGTGCGCCGCCGCGGCAACCAACTCGCCATCTTCTTCCTGGACCTGGACGACTTCAAACGCGTTAATGACAGCATGGGCCACGACGCCGGAGACATGCTGCTGCTGACCGTGGCCGAACGCCTCAAAGCCTGCGTGCGTGGTCAGGACACCGTGGCACGCCTCGGCGGCGATGAATTCACCATCCTCCTGCACGACGTGTCCGACCCCAAGGACATGACCATGATTGCCGAGAACATTCTGGCGTCACTCAAGGCGCCCATCCGACTCAACCAGCAGGAAGTGTTGATTTCCACCAGCATCGGCATCACGACAGCACCCAGCGACGGCGACCGCTCCGAAACCCTCATGAAAAACGCTGATCTCGCGCTCTATCGTGCGAAGGACAAAGGCCGGGATCAGTACGACTTCTTCACCTCCGCGCTGAACCAGCGCGCCGTGCGGCTGATGAACCTGGAGCGGGAACTGCGCCATGGCCTGCGTCAGGATGAATTCAGTCTGCTCTTCCAGCCGCAGGTCGATCTCAGCACCGGCACGGTTTCCTCACTGGAAGCCCTGGTCCGCTGGCAGCACCCCCAGCGCGGCGAAGTGATGCCGGATGAGTTCATTCCGGTAGCCGAGGACACAGGCCTCATTGTTCCCCTGGGCAACTGGGTGCTGCAGAACGCCTGCATGCAGATCAAGCTGCTGCAGCAACTCACCGGCCAGCAGCTGCGCGTGGCCGTCAACCTCTCGCCCCGGCAGTTCCGCGACCCGGCTCTGGAAGGCGTGGTGGATCACGCCCTGTCCGCCTCCGGGCTCCGCCCGGAGAGCCTTGAGCTGGAGGTCACCGAATCCATGCTGATGGACGATATCGCGGCCGTGAGCGACCAGCTCGGGCGGCTCAAGGCACGCGGCGTGACCATAACCATCGATGATTTCGGAACGGGATACAGCTCACTGCGCCATCTGAAGCACCTTCCGGTGGACTGCGTCAAAATCGACGAAGAATTCATCATGGACATCCCTGACAACAGGGATAACATCGGCATTACCAATGCCGTCATCTCCATTGCACGGGAACTGGATCTCAAGGTGGTGGCGGAGGGCGTGGAATGCGGAGAGCAGGAATACTATCTGCGGGATCAGGGCTGTGACATTGCCCAGGGATACTATTTCGGCGCCCCCATGACGTTCGAAAGCGCCTATCGATTCTTCAGCACCCAGGGAGAGCAGCAGATGCTGAAAGCCTGAGCCCCGGCGTCAGGTCAGTCGATCACTCAGACTCTGATGACGTTCGAGAATCCCCTCGATGCGCTTCAGGGCATCCGCCACGCCACGCTTCGGCTCCTCTTCGAACTCAAGCCCCAGAAAGGTTCCCCGGTCGTGCGCCTGCACATGGCGGACAAAGGCCCCAACCTGATCCACGGTGATTTCACCCACTTCCGTATCAAGCCGCAGGCTCACCTGGATCTTCTTGTCCTGATCCGCTTCCCGATCCAGGACAACGCCCATACCGAGCTTGCTGAAATCCACCACCTCTGCGTCGATCCATTCCGAGCCAAGCAACCCCTTGCGTACTTTCACTCGGGCATTCATGGAAACCCAGGGTAAGCGATTGCGCCTGCGGCGTTCTGGCATGATCTGTCATCCTCTCTCAAACGGAATGTAGGTATGAGAACCTTTATACAATATGGTCAAGGGTCGCCGGATGGACAAGGCAGCTTCATTGCTTTGTGACCTGTTCAGCACTCCAGGCGCAGGGCCCTACCCGTCTAAAACCTCTAATGCATCTCGCCCATGCGTTTCAGGACCTCTTCCTCGGCATCCTTCGCCATGGCGATGATCTCGTCGGCGCTCTTGCCGTGCACATCCTCGTTCATCTTTTCCATGATTTCAGTTTCGCTCATGCCGGAATTCATGTGCTGTAACGCACCCAGCATGTAAACGGTTCCAAGCGCTTCATCGAACTCATCGCGACGCTGATCGGACATACCATCCGTAATCTGCGCATAGGAGGTTTCCAGCGCTTCATCGCTGGAGGTATCCAGGGTAGGCTCACCCCCGCCACAGGCAGTCAGCAGCAGTGCGGCCAGCAGGATGGCACTCAATCTGAGAACAGTATTCATGGTTTGCTCCAGTTAAAAGAAAAATGGACGTCTCGGGCCCACCCTAACCAATGAGAACACCCGGATTCAGCATACCGCCGGGATCCAGAGTCTGCTTGGCACTGCGCAGCACATCCGCAAACAGTTCAGGGCGTTGATGATCATAGCCGGGACGATGATCCCGCCCCACCGCATGATGATGCGTCACCGTGCCGCCCAATTCATTGATCGATTCCATGGCAGCACGCTTGATTTCATCCCATTGCTCAACCTGTGATCCAGGTTTGCCGGGCGCGATCAGTGTATAGTAAGGCGCTGGGCCGTCGGGATAAACATGAGTAAAACGACAGGTCAGCAATACATCCCCGCAGACCTCACGACTGATGCGCTTTACGCGCTCCTTCACGCCCTTGTGGAATTCCTCGAAACGGTCCCAGGTAATGGCGGTCTCGAAAGTCTCCACCACCATGCCCAGCCGGATCAGCGCGTCACGCATATAGGGTGCCTGAATGAACTGATTGCGCCAGGCACCGGCCTGGTCTGTTCCGGATTTCTTCTCCTTCGGCGCCTGCACCGCGCCACCCGCCTGCTCACAGATCTCCACAGCCCGAGCCATCCAGGCATCCACCGGATGGTCCGCGGACTCAAAGCCCACCAGCAGCAGATGCCTGCTGCCATTGCCGATGCCATTCATCATCGCCTCACGGGCATCAATCAAACGGCAATTGGTGGGATAGAGCCCGGACTGAGACAGAAGCCGGACCGCTTCAGCACCGGCCAGAAAGTCGTCAAAATGCACGGTACGGGTGTCACGATACTGAGGCGTCGCCTGCAGACGCATCCAGGCCGAGGTAACAAATCCCAGGGTTCCCTCGGAGCCAAGAAAGAACCGATCCGGCGATGGCCCGGCCCCTGAACCCGGCAGACGACGGCTCTCAAGGGTGCCCTTCGGCGTCACCACCCGGATGGACTCTACCAGATCGTCAATGTGCGTATAAAGCGTCGCGAAATGCCCCCCCGCCCGCGTGGCAATCCACCCGCCCAGCGTAGAGAACTCAAACGATTGCGGAAAATGACGCAGGGTGAATCCGTGGGGTTTCAAACCGGCTTCCAGCGCCGGCCCGTAGAGCCCCGCTTCCATCCGGGCGGCCCGGGAGCGCTCGTCAACCTCCAGTATCTGGTCGAAGCGCTCCATATCGACACTGACAGTGCCCTTCCAGTTGCTACCGACCCTCGGCTCAACGCCGCCGACCACACTGGAACCGCCCCCATAGGGAATCACCGCGGCACCGGCACTGTCCGCCCAGTCGAGCACATCCACCAGCTCCTGCTCAGAGCCGGGGCGCGCGACCAGATCGGGCGCACAGTGGAAATCGCCACGCAGGCCACGAACCACATCCCGAAACGCCTTGCCATAGGTGTGGCTGGCTCGATCCCTTGTTTCGTCAGAGAAAATACCGGCCAATGAATCCGGAGCCTTCAGACGGCCCGTGGGGAGCATGAGATCCCCCAGCTTCGGTGGCGCCGCGGGCTGCAGATCCAGCTTTCCAAACTGCATCGAAATCAGGTTGGCCAACTGTTTGATCTGATCGTCACCGAAAGCCGATTCCTCAACGCCCCAGCCCCAGAAGTTTCGTGTCGCCATCCGTTCAGTACCTCTTGTTGTTGTGGGAACAGCATAGACAAGGAACGGCCTCACGAGAAGTACAACCCACCCTCCCTGCCCAACACAGACACGGTGCGGTTCATTTCATTCACCGCACCCTACAAAACAGCCCACACCGTAGGGTGCCGGTGAGCGAAGCGAACCGCACCGCCCGCCAGATTTCCGAACAATAACGCATACACAATACCGGTGCGGTTCAATCCATTCACAGCACACCACGAAAACAGCCACACCGTAGGGTGCCGGTGAGCGAA
>SLIH01000472.1 GCA_007135745.1 Halomonas sp.
CTACCAGTCGCCCATGGTCTACGCCCTCTACGGCATGCTGATCGGTGCGCTCTTCTTCCGGATCGACCGCGCCTATCGCTTTGCACAGTTGGCCCTGCGGCTCCACGAACGTATGCCTTCGCGTCAGGAGGCCCCCGAACTCCTTCTTACGATCAATGCATTCATCGCTCACTGGCGCCGCCCGATCCAACAGGTTCTACCCAACCTGCTCGAGGCCCACCGTATGGGCCAGGATGTGGGCAAGCCGTCATTCGCCAGCTATGGGGCCTGGGCCTACGACATTTTTTCACTGCATGCGGGGCGCGAGCTCAATGCACTGGCACGGGAAATGGCCGACCACAGTGCCTCAATGCTCAGCAGCGGCCAGATCACCACCTATTATGGGAATGAGCTGTATCACCAGACGGTACTGAATCTCCTGGGACACTCCGATGATCCCTGCCGCCTTGTGGGCGAGTGCTATAACGAGGATGAGATGCGGCCCATACACGAGGAGGCCTCGGATCTCACCGAGCTTTTCGTGCTTTACGCAAACAAGACATTCCTGTGTTATCTCTTCGGACGCTATGACGAGGGTCTGGAGAACGCCGCAAAGACCCGAGAGTATCTGGACAGCGCTCTGGGAACCTTCTCGATCCCCGCTTTTGTTTTCCACGAAACCCTGCTGGCGGTTGCACGTCTGAGGCAGGGCGGCGCCCCGGCCAGGGGCCGCCTGCGCCGAAAAATCAAGCGCAATCTTTCACGCCTGAAGCTTTGGGCCCATCATGCACCGGACAACCACCAACAGAAATATCTGTTGGCATTGGCCGAGTATTGTCGGCTGAAACACCCGAAAAGAAAGGCCACGGCTCAACTTTACCATCGCGCCATCAACGCGGCCCGTACCAACGGATTCATCCATGAAGAGGCCATCGCGCTGGAGTGCTGCGCTTATTGGTACCATCGGCAACCCGAGCACAACTGGATGGCAGGGATGCTGTTGATCCAGGCCCACCGCAAATACGGGCAGTGGGGCGCCCACGCCAAGATTCGCAACCTGGAAGACCAATTCCCCAATGTGCTGACCAGCAAACGGATCCGTCACAGAACACCGGGCTCCACGCACACACTGGATTTCCAGGCGCTGCGCAAAAGCCTGAGCCGCCTGGCCCGGGAGAAGGTACAAAGCCGCATCATCGACCAGACTCTGCGTACTGCCGTGGAATTTGCCGGGGCCGAGACGGGCTACCTTCTACTCCCACCGCTGGATGGTTCATCCCTGGTGGCGGAAGGGGAATACCATGTGGGCGACAACACCTTAAAACTGATGCATGCTATCCCCTTTGACCAGTGCGGGCATCTGCTGCCCCCGGTGGTACGGTTCGTTCAGCGCAGTGGCGAAGCGCTGGTGATCGAGGACGCCCAGAGCTCCCAGAACCGACTGCCAGGGCTGAACGAGAATCCTCAGGTCATCCGTCGCCGCGTGCGTTCCGTGCTGTGCATGCCCCTCAAGGTGGATGCGTACGATCCGGATCAGCCGCAGGCGCTGATCTATCTGGAGAATAATCTGGCCCCGGGCGTGTTCACCGAATCCAGGGTGGAGATTCTGGAAGTCATCGGCCTGGCAGCAGCCACCACTCTGGAGCTCTCCCGCGAAGCCGCCACCGATGGCCTCACCGGCCTGTATAATCACCGTTATTTCCGCGAACTGCTCGAAAAGGAAGTTCAGCAGGCACGCCGTCAGCACCGGCCACTATCACTGATCATGCTCGATGTTGACCGATTCAAACAGTTCAATGACCGCTGGGGGCATCAGGCTGGCGATGAGGTTCTCGCCCGGGTTGCCCGTACCGTTAGCGACACCGCCCGTGGCGCCGATATCGTGGCACGTTACGGTGGCGAAGAACTGGCGGTGGTGCTCCCCGAGACGGACAGCGAAGGCGCCCACCGGGCCGCGGAAAACCTGCGTGCAGCCATCGAGGCCACGAAAGTGGATTACAGGGACCTCCAGCTTCAGGTCACCGCCAGTTTCGGTGTCGCCACCCTGGACCCGGCCTTCCCCGATGCCGATGCAATGATCAACGCCGCGGACCAGGCGCTCTACCGCGCGAAAGGCTCGGGCCGCAATTGTGTGGTCAGCGCCAACTGATTGGTTCTGATACGGCATTTGGGTTATGGTGCGCTGCAACCGAAAAGGAGGTTTGTCCCATGGGAATGTCTGTTGCTCTGCACACACTCGCTGCCGTGATCTGGGTAGGCGGTATGTTCTTCGCTTACCTCGCCATGCGTCCCGCCGTGGTAAAAGTGATTGACGCCAGTCAACGCCCCACGCTCTGGTGCCACACCCTGTCGCTGTTTTTCCGCTATGTCTGGGGGTCGGTGGTGCTCCTGCTTGCCACAGGCTACGCGCTGATTGGCGCCTACGGTGGCATGGGTGCCGTGGGCTGGCACATCCATGTCATGCACGGACTCGGGCTGCTGATGATGCTGATCTTCCTGCACATTTATTTCGCCCCCTATCGGCGGCTCAAGCAGGCTGTCGGCGAGGGCAATGTGGAAGAAGGCAATCGCCGCGTTGGCCAGATCCGGCAGTTCGTCGCCATCAACCTGGCCATTGGTATTGTGGTGGTCATCATCGGAAGCGGCGGCCGGTTCTGGTAAACGCGGCCGTGCTCGTCAGGTTGCACCTTCGATGGCGACACGACTGTCGAGGGCCCTCACCGCGTAATGCTTGCCGTGCAGACGCGTGCCGCGAATAATCTCCAGAGCCCGACGGGAAACGTCACGACGCACGGCCAGATAACTGCAGAAGCTGCGTACTTCGACACGACCCAGGTCGTGCTCACCAATGGCATCATTGCTGCCCAGAAGATTACGCAGCTCACCCTCCGACAGACGGTCCTTGCTGCCCCCATTGAGCAGCAGGGTTACAAACGGTGGCTGCGGAACCACCCACTGCTCCGGAGCGGGCAGTGGTTCCGTTTCCGGGTCGAGATTGAACCGGGACACGATCCGCCGGAAGCGCTGCTCCTCCTCCGTTGCCACCAGATAGACCAACGCACCTCCCGGCCGCACGTATTCCAGGCGCTGAGCGTGCATCTCCGGGTTACGAGGCAGGTCATAACTGACAACCAGTTCCAGCGAGGCAGGCGTAAAGGTTCCAGCGGCAACATCCGTAGCGACAATCACGCTGATACTGCTGTTCATGAACTGCAACAGGACCTGATCCCGGTCCCGGGCTTCAAGATTGCCGTGCAGCGCCCTGGCATACCAGCCCGCATTGCGCAGGGTGCGCGCAACCACTTCGCATTGCTGTTTCATGTTGCACAGGACCAACGTGGCACCGCTGTGCCGAGCCATGAGTAGCCGATTGAGGCTGTCGTCGCGGTGGTCATTGGATACCCGATGAAACCGTTCCTCAATACCTGTCGGATTTTCATTCCAATCCATGGGCTGATTTACTCCTCGATCTGATCTTCCGGCCACCGAAGTTGGTAGCGGTATATGGGCGTTTGGTAAATATCAGCCAGCTCGACAACCGACTCCGGTTGACTTCCGGGCAAGGCAAAGTGGTGACTGATAACCGTCACCCTGGATGGCCGTTGCTGTTCCAGCAGAGAGCGCACCGACTCCATACCCTCTCGAGCGAGATAGCAGAGCACGACGGCATCATCTTCGATGCTCGCGGAACGAAAGTCACGGCGATGAAAGCTCAGGTTCCTCAATCCCAGAATACGCTTGAGTGCCAGGGAGTAGAGCCAGGGGAACCAGGATACTTCATATCCTATCACTTGAGCCTGGGGAAAACGCCGGGCAAAGATTACCGCTAGATTGCCCCAACCTGACCCTAGATCCACGATCTGGCTGGGAAGGGGATCCTCCACCATCTCGAGCATGGCCTGTTGCGCTCTGCCCAGGCTTGGCATGGGAGGCATACCATAGCGCACCGTGGACCAGAGAATGGAGGCGGCGACCAGAAAAACCAAGGCAACCGCCGCCAGTTCAAGCCAGGACATAATACCGGTCTTCCCGGATTGGCCTGCTCATGGCTGCGGCTCCCGGGGATCGCGCCACTGCTCCGCCGCCGTGCGGCCACGCTCTTCATTCATGGGCAGGGCCACGATGATGGCCACCACAAACAATGCCAGGCAGAAGAGAATGGCGTCGGCCAGCCCCAGCACCGCCTGGATCAGCCCCAGCCCCAGAATGCCGAATATCGCGGCCAGTTTCGCCGCCATACCCCAGAAACCGAAGAATTCTGCCGCCTTGCCCTCGGGGGTCAGCACACCCACCATCGCCCGACCGGCGGATTGGGCGGAGCCAAGACTGAGCCCGGCCAGAACCCCGGCAAACAGGAACACATACTGGGCCTCCCAATCCACGCCCAGAAGCCGATGGGCCAGATCGGTGAGCCCCGGAGTCTGCCAAATGGCGAGAATGGCGAATACCCAAAGGCAGAGAGTGGACAGATAGGTTACCCGTGCACCGATACGGCTCTGAAGAAAACCAAAAGTCAGCGCACCGATCGCGGCCGTGATCTGCACGGTGACAAACATCAGCACCCGCACGTTCTCATCCCAGCCAATCACCTGGGAACCGTAGATGAATGAGAAACTGATGATGATGTAGATGCCCGCCATGGCGAAGAATATGGAAATCAGAAGGGTACGAAGGTCACGGAAATACTGGATCGAACGCCATGTCTGCAGCAGGCGCCCCATACCCGCGGACAATAACGTCTGGCCCTCCTTCAGCGAGCGCCGCCGCCCCCGCTCCTTGACCCATAG
>SLIH01000086.1 GCA_007135745.1 Halomonas sp.
ACGCTCGATCTGCCGGGAGCGACACTTGAATCTGTCGCCAGGTGCGAACACAAATACTGGTCTCGTCTTGAACAACAAGCGGTGGTCCCTGAAATGGTGTGCGGATTTCAGCCTATTGATCCGTTCTCTGGAGATCCCGTTGCCGATGTGGAGATCGACTATCCATTCTGGATCAAGCCGATCAAAGCCCATTCGTCGTTTCTGGGCTTTTTTATTGATGGGCCCGAGACGCTGGTTGGCACTTTATCGACGATCCGTGAACAGATTGGTGCCATAGCACGCCCCTTCAATGAGTTTCTGGCTCATGTTGAAAAACCGGATTATGTTGCCGCCGTGGATGGATACCACTGTATTGCGGAGGAAATCATATCGGACGGTTTTCAATGCACCCTTGAAGGGTACGCCTGGCGGGGGGAGGTTCAGATATACGGCGTCGTTGATTCAGTGCGGGGAGGTAAACTCCACTCCTCTTTCACGCGCTATCAGTATCCCTCCAGGTTACCCACCGGAGTTCAGGAACGGATGATCGAGGCCAGCAAGAGAGTAATCAAACACATCAGTTATGATTGGGCGGCCTTTAACATCGAATTCTACTGGAACCCGAAGTCTGACCAGATTACGCTGCTGGAAATCAACTCACGGATATCCAAGTCCCATTCGCCGCTTTTCCTCATGGTGGATGGCGCGACCAATCAGAAGGTCCCGCTGGACCTGGTGCTGGGCAGAAAGCCCTGTTTTCCCCACCGACTTGGCGGGCACAAGCTGGCGGCGAAGTTCATGCTTCGCTGGTTTCATGATGGCATCCTCGAGCGTGTACCGACCGAAGATGATCTGAGCATGGTGAACCGCATTTATCCGGAGGTCCGTATGCAGGTTCTCGCACCCCAGGGAAAACGGCTTGGTGAGCTCAGCCTTCAGGACAGTTACAGTTACGAAGTTGCGGAGATTTTCCTGGGCGCCAACAGCCAGGGCGAGCTGCTGGAAAAATACCGCCACATCTGCGCGATCCTGGACTTCCGAGTGAGGGCATTGGGCACGGAAGTTATATGAGCTGAAAGCAGAAGTTGTTTCTGTGGCGTAATATGCAAAATATGTGGCGTAGAAAGTCAATACACACCTGCCAGCATCGGGCCATCATCTACCTATAGCAACAACAAAAGGGTAAAAACATGATTGGATTCCCCATAGCTCTGGTGTTTGCCAATGGGTTTGAGTGGTATGCCCACAAGTACATACTTCACGGTACGCCACGCAAAGGCCAGCCACGTTACAGCCCGGTGCCTAAGTCCATGAAGAGTCACTGGACTCACCACAAGCTTGTGCGCAAGACGGACTACATTGACGAGGCCTATGCAGAGGGCCTGTCCCATTGGCGCACGCGCAACGAAGCCACGTCGCTGCTGGCGCTCACGGCGGTTACCAGCCTGGCTCTTCCGATTGCGCCGTTCTTCACTCTGGGAACCTATTACGCGGCCGGGCGGTATTTCTACGTGCACCGGCGTTCGCACCTGGAGCCGGAGTGGGGCAGGAAGCGTATTCCCTGGCACTACGATCACCACATGAACACGAATCAGGACGCCAACTGGTGTGTTACCCGACCCTGGTTCGATTACATTATGGGCACGCGGATCGTGGCCAACCCGGAGATTGCGGAAACGAATCCGCTGGGGATCAGGCTTCCGGGAATGGTTGAAAAGCCGCTGAATAGGTTGGCGGAGCGGTTTCTGCCTATGCGGACGATAAGCGAATAAAGCACTCGCTGCGCGCAGCGAAACTGAAAGGCCGCTCCTTGTGGGGCGGGTATTTTTTGTCGGGGGTGTTTGCCAGTGATCAGGCTCTCGGCCTTGGCCAATATTCTGGAAAATCGCCTGCAAGCAGGCTCCTACACTGAAGGCGGAAATTGCGGGTGTGGGGGCTTATGCAGCCCCGAGCGCTTCCCGCACTGCAGTAATCACTTGGTCCACCTGCTCATCGGTCAATTCGGGATGCATGGGTAGGGAAAGGCACTGTTGTGCCACTCGCTCAGCATTGGGCAGAGAGAGATCGGCGCAGCCCTCGGCGAACACGGCTTGGCGGTGCAGGGGAATAGGGTAGTGGATTGCACTGGCTATGCCGCGAGCCTTCAGCGCTTCGGCCACCTGCGCGCGGTCTGGCACCAGCAGGGTGTACTGATGGTAGACATGTGTTCCCGCCGGGGTGTTGGCGGGTACGGTGATGTCTGGAATATCACCAAACGCAGAACTGTAACGTGAGGCCCAATGGCGGCGGGCGGCGTTGTAGCGGTCGATGTGGGGCAGCTTGGCACGAAGCACTACCGCCTGCATCTCATCGAGCCGGCTGTTATAGCCGATTGCGGCGTGGTGATAGCGCTCAGTACTGCCATGGTTGCACAGAACCCTGAGCTGTTCCGCGATCCTGTCGTCATTGGTACTGATCAGCCCCCCATCGCCGTAGGCGCCGAGGTTCTTACTTGGAAAGAAACTGAAACAACCGGCGTCTCCCAGACTCCCGGTGGGTTGACCTCTATAGAGGGCGCCAAAGGACTGGGCGCAGTCCTCAATTACGTGAAGCCGGTGGCGCGAGGCGATTGCTTTCAACTCGTCCATGGCCGCGGGCTGTCCGTAGAGGTGAACCGGCAGTATGGCGCGGGTCGCCGGGTTGATGGCCTGCTCCACCTTATGGGGATCGATATTGTAGGTGTCCGGGTCGATATCGACGAACACGGGACGTGCGCCCGCCAGGCAGATGGATTCCGCGCTGGCGAAAAAGGTAAAGGCCGTGGTGATAACCTCGTCGCCTTCACCGATACCCAGAGCCCGCAGGCTCAGGGTCAGGGCATCCGTGCCCGAGGCGCAGGCGACGGCGTGGTGGGTACCCAGGTAATCCGCGACCTCACGCTCAAATGCCGTGGTTCGGGGACCAAAGAGAAACTGACTGCTCTCCATCACTTCCTGAATGCCGGCATTGATCTCCTCGCGGAGTTCAGCATGCTGTGCTTTCAGGTCCACCATTGGAATCATGTTTATGGTTCTCCAGTGACAAGGAGGTCGGCCTGGTGCTGTTGCAGCAGCGGATTGGAATGGATACGGTCGTTGATCCGCAGCGCGGTGCGCAATGCATCGATACCATCGCTGGCCGTCACTCTCGGGGGTTCTCCGTCACGGACGCTGGCCACGAAAGAGCGCACTTCCGCTTCCAGCATGTCTGTTTTCGGAAACGTCATCTGTTTCCCTTCAATGGCGTCGCCGGCCTTCTTGGAGATCACCTCCAGCTTAAGTTCGCCCATGTCGGCGCCAAAATAGGCGTCCGGCTGGAAAACACGCAGCCGGCGTTGGCATTTCATGCTGACACGGCTGGCGGTAAGGTTTGCCACGCAGCCATTCTCGAACTGAATGCGGGCGTTGGCGATGTCGGTATGGCGGGAGAGAACCGGAGCCCCACAGGCATCGATCCGTTGCACCGGTGAATCAACCAGTTGCAGGGCGTGATCAATATCGTGGATCATCAGATCCAGAACCACATCCACGTCGGTGCCACGTGGGTTGAATGATGCAAGGCGATGGCCCTCTATGAAAAGAGGGGTGCCGCAGCGCGCCCTGAGAGCTTCTCCGACCGGATTGAATCGTTCAAGGTGGCCGACCTGAAGAACGCACTGGTTTTCTTTTGCCAGCTTACTGAGATGTTCGCCCTCCGGGACGGCTTCGGTGATGGGCTTTTCCACCAGCGTATGGATGCCTGCTTCCAGGAACTCCCGGGTAATCCTGTAATGCTCGGAAGCCGGCACGACGATACTGACCAGATCAACCCGACCGATGAGTTTGCGATAATCCGTCACGGCATCACCACCGGTTTCGGCACTGATTTCCGCCGCGCGGTCCGGGTTTATATCGACCACCGCTGTCAGATCGACCCCTGACATTGCTGCGTACTTCCGGGCGTGAAAACGCCCGAGATATCCCACGCCGATGACGGCGGCGCGAAGCGGGTTCCTCTCTTCTGTCATCTTGTTACCCCACGGTTAGAGGGATTCTTCAGAAACTCGAGCAGATGCCGCACTTCATCCGTTTGAACAACGGATTCACGGACCTGCTCACAGGCTTCCTGAAGCCCCCGTCCTGAGCGGTAAAGCAGCCGGTAAGTTTGCTTTAGTGCCTGAATGGATTCGCGCGGGAAACCAGCCCGCTGCAGTCCACGGGAATTGAGCCCGCGTAGGTGGGCCCGGTCACCGGACGCCAGCATATAGGGCGGCACGTCACGGATTACAATAGTGCCGGCGGCGAGCATGGCATGGCAGCCGACTCGACAGAACTGGTGAATGGCTGCGAATGCCGCCATATTGACCCTGTCTTCGATGATCACATGGCCCGCCAGGCTTGCACCATTGGCCATGATGACCGAATCGCCAACCTGGCAGTCGTGCGCCACGTGGCTGTAGGCCATGAAATAGCCATTATTGCCCACGCGTGTATGTGCCGAGTCCTTGGGCGTGCCCCGGTGCATGGTTACGAATTCCCGAATAACGTTGTTATCACCAATCGTGAGTCAACTTGGCTCCTGCTGGTACCCAATATCCTGGGGATCACCGCCAAGGCATGCGTGCGCGTGAATGATGTTGTTGCGCCCGATGTCGGTGGGCCCCTCGATCACGGCATGAGATCCGACCTTTGTTCCGGCGCCAAGTGAAACATCACTGCCAATATAGGCGTAAGCGCCTACCGAAACCCCTTCGGCGATGCGGGCAC
>SLIH01000305.1 GCA_007135745.1 Halomonas sp.
CCGGTGGAAACCCTGTTCATTGGCGGCGGCACGCCGTCACTGATGAGCGCGGATTTTTACCATCAACTTTTCGAGTCGCTGGGAAAACACCTCGACCTGAGCCGCCTTCACGAAATCACTCTGGAAGCCAATCCCGGCACGCTTGAACAGGGCCGTTTCAGGGCATTCAGGGAGGCCGGCATCAACCGCCTGTCCATCGGCGTTCAGAGCTTCAACGATACTCAACTCAACCGCCTGGGGCGCATTCACGATGGGCGCGAGTCCCGCGAGGCCATCGAAACAGCACAGAAGGCCGGCTTCGACCGCATCAACCTGGACCTGATGCATGGACTGCCTGGCCAGAGCGTGGAAGACGCTGTCAACGACCTGCGTACGGCACTCACGTTCAACACGGGCCACATCTCCTGGTATCAGCTGACCCTTGAACCCAATACCGCCTTCTACTCCCGCCCACCCGAACTGCCCGACGAATCCGTGCTGGCTGATATCCAGATCGCCGGCGAGGAGACACTCCGGGAAGCTGGCCTGCAGCGATACGAAGTCTCCGCCTGGAGCCAGCCCGACCAGCAATGTCTGCACAACCTTAACTACTGGGAATTCGGAGATTATCTCGCACTGGGCGCCGGCGCTCACGGCAAGGTGACCCAGCCCGAGGCACACAGCATCTGGCGCTATCACAAAACCCGACAGCCCCAGGCCTACCTTCAGCGCATTGGCTCCAGGACCTCCTCCCGGCAGCACCTGCCCGAAGAGGACCGGCCACTGGAGTTCATGCTCAATGCGCTGCGCCTGGAAGAGGGCGTGCCCGAGGCGCTGTTTTCCCGGCGTACCGGTTTACCTCTGGACCGCATTGCTGAAATACTTGAGAATCTTCGCCATCGCGGACTGATTCAGCGCACCTCGCCCCCGCGACTGGTCACGACCAGAATGGGCAGCCGTTATCTGAATGATGTTCTGGAGCCTTTCGTGCCATGAAACTCTTCGGCGTGGAACACAGACCCTGGCCCGTCCGCCTGCGTTGGCTGGCATTGATCATTGGTGCCTGGTTGCTGGCGCTGATGATGATCAACCAGTACCTGGCACCCGCCGAAGCCCCTCAGGGTGCGGTCAGCTATCACCTCGCGGGGGATCCGCAACTGACGGCGGAAATCAGGGAAGAGTGGAAAGCGGAGGGCTTTGCCTGGGGCTACATCACCCTGTATCTCGAGTTCATTTTCATCGGCCTCTACCTGACCTTTCTGCTGGCACTGACCAACCACTTCCTGATCGACCGCCCTGGCATCCGGGAGCGGAAAGCCGGCCGGCTGGCCAAGCTGCTGTTTACCGCCGGGGCGCTTTCGGATATGGCCGAGAATGCGCTGCTTCTTATTGCCCTGGCAAACCCGGACTCGCCCCAGTGGCCCCTTGCGGCGGCCATGGCAACGTTGATGAAGTTCACCGGGCTTCTGCTTGGCGCTGCGGCACTGCTCATCGTGCGGGCAGCACGGCGTCACCCTGTAACACCAGAGGATTGGCATCCGGAGCAAAAGGGCAAGGAACTCAGGTAATACGCCGGAAGAGTACGTCACTGACCTTGTGGCCGCGTTCCTCGCCTCGCTTTTCAAACTTGGTCAGGGGCCGATCCTCGGGCTTTGGTACGGTTCCACCATCGCTCGCCAGATTTTCGTAGCCCGGCGCCTGATTCATCACCTCGAGAATGTGTTCGGCGTAGGGTTCCCAGTCTGTGGCGATATGGACAATCCCGCCCGGACGGATGCGGGTTCGCAGCATGTCCATAAAGGCTGGCTGAACAATCCGTCGTTTGTGGTGCTTCTTCTTGGGCCAGGGATCGGGGAAGTAAATCAGAACACGGTCCAGCGCGGAGTCCGGTATGGCTGTTTCCAGAACATCTATAACATCCGCCCGGTAGATCCGCAGATTGGTCAGCCCACGCTTCTCAATCTCCATAAGCAGTGCACCACAGCCGGGCTTATGCACCTCCACACCAACAAAATCCTGATCCGGCGAATGCTCCGCCATCTCGGCCAGAGACTGGCCCATGCCGAAACCGATCTCCAGATTCAGAGGCGCCCGGCGGCCAAAAACCGCTTCCTGATCCAGCACCCCCAGGGACAGGGAGAGCCCGTACTCCGGCCAGAGGCGATCCCAGGCGCGCTCCTGCCCACGGGTCATACGCCCGGCGCGCAGTACAAAGCTGCGCACGTCGCGCTCCTTGGCGCGGACCAGATCGTCGTCGGTTGTCATTTACTCTCCCAGGTACGGTTATGCCCAGGAGGTCCGCAGCCCCCTCCCGGGTTCTTCATCATCTATGGGTCCATCTGAGCCCTGATTGCGGCCATGGCTGCTCCTACAGGTTCAGGCGCAGGCATTATCCCCGAAACAGCACCGACTGCAAGGCATCAGGCACTCTGACGTTCCCGGCGCTCCAGCGAACGATACCCCAGGGCTTCCACCAGATGCTCTCGTGCCACGCGCTCATCACCTCCGAGATCCGCAATGGTTCGCCCTACCCGCAGTATACGGTGCAACGCCCGAGCTGAGAGCCCCAGGCGGGCCATAGCCTGCTCCAGAATCTGCTCGGCCGCGTCGTCCAGGGAACAGGCACGATGCAGGTCCCGACCACTGAGTTCCGCGTTCAGGCACCCCCTCGAAGCCTGCCTTTCCCGGCAGACCTGAACCCGCTCACGAACGGTGGCGCTGTCAAGCTCTCCGGCTTGCGGCCTGAGAAGGCGGCTGCCGTCCTGGACCGGCACCGCCACATGCATATCAAAACGGTCCAGCAGAGGGCCGGAAAGACGGCTTCGGTAACGCACAATCTGTTGCGGCGAACATTCACAGGGAATGGACGGATGCCCCTGGTAACCACAGGGGCAGGGATTCATGGCGCCCACCACCTGAAAGCGGGCGGGATAGGTAACCTGATTGGCCGCCCGGGAAATCGAAATCTCGCCCGACTCCATGGGTTCGCGCAGCACCTCCAGCACACGGCGGTCGAATTCAGGGAGCTCATCGAGAAAAAGCACCCCTCGATGAGCAAGGGAGATTTCGCCGGGGCGCGGACTGCTGCCCCCACCAACCAGAGCCACGGCAGAAGCGGTGTGATGAGGGGAGCGATAGGGCGGACGGCGCCAACTCGCAGGATCCGGACACTGCCCCGCGACGGAATGAACCGACGCCACTTCCAGCGCCGCTTCATCGCTGAGCGCCGGGAGCAGACCCGGCAGGCGCGTCGCGAGCATGCTCTTGCCGGTACCGGGCGGTCCATGAAAAAGCAGGTTGTGGCTCCCGGCAGCGGCAATCTCCAGGGCCCGCTTGGGTACATGCTGGCCCTGCACATCCCGCAGGTCCGGGCCCTGGTCACTGGGTTCAAGGGATGGTGTCTCAGGCGCAATGGGTGCCAAACGCTTTTCGCCCTGCAGATGGGCGCAGACCCGGAGCAGGTGGTCAACGGCGAACACATCATCGCGCACGGCAAGGGCTGCCTCATTGCGATTGTCCTCCGGCACCATTATGGTGCGCCCGGCCCTGCGAGCCGCCAGAACAGCCGGAAGTATGCCCTGCAACGGACGCAGACGCCCATCAAGGGCCAGCTCTCCAAGAAACTCCAGACCCTGAACGGATCCAGCCTCGACCTGCCCTGAAGCGGCAAGGATCCCCAACGCAATCGCCAGATCAAACCGGCTGCCCTCTTTTGGAAGGTCAGCGGGCGCCAGATTGATGGTGATGCGCCGGGCCGGAAAATCAAAACCGGCGTTGATCAACGCACTACGCACCCGGTCCTTACTTTCCTTAACCGCCGTTTCCGGCATCCCGACGATGGAAAGGGAGGGAAGCCCCCCGGAGAGATGGGTTTCAACAGTAACCGCAGGCGCCTCAATGCCCACACGGGCACGGGTATGAATAACAGCAAAACTCATGACAACATCCCTGTTGACTCGTGATTATGACTACAATAAACGGAACCCGCTTCTAAGCCAGATCATCCCTGCAACTTGTAACTTGCAACTTGCAACTAACACCTCACTCAGCGCCGGACTCGTCGGCCTGAGTGGCAGCTTCGAGCCTCGCAACCCGCGCCTCGAGCGCGTCCACCTTCTCGCGGGTGCGCTCCAGCACCGCGGCCTGGGCATCAAACTCTTCCCGCGTTACCAGATCCAGGCGCGACAGCACCGAGGTCACCGCCAGACGGGCGTGCTGCTCCAGATCCTCCCGAGCCACACGTGCCATATCGGGCACGAACTGGCCGAACTGCTGTTGCAGCTCTGAAAACAGATCCTGGGGGCTTTTTGGCATTACGTTTCTCCTTCAATCAAGGCGCTCATGGTAACACAGGCCACCCCAGAGGCGCTGCCCGAGGGCCTGAAAACCATCCCGGGCATTACAGAGCCTGTATTTGTCGAGGTGACTGGGTCGCATTGCGGAAACGGAATGCGCCCCGTTTTGGCTCATAGGCCCTGACAATGCGCTACAATAGGGCGCGCAGGGCGTTCCCAGATGGAGCGAAAGAAGGCATCCTATTGTTTAGGAACGATATTCTGCGTTGGCACAGGGCGTGCAATGGCCCGTACACAGTCCGCACAACCGCGTGCGGGCCAATTGTGCACCCTACTCGACGGTAGCCAACAGCTCAGCTTCGGCTGGGCCGGCAAATGTAAGGAGAAACACATGAAACTTGTGACAGCGATTATTAAGCCGTTCAAGCTTGATGACGTGCGCGAGGCCCTGTC
>SLIH01000352.1 GCA_007135745.1 Halomonas sp.
CCAGAAGGCGATGGAAGCGGCGCGTAAGAACATGGTGACTGTGCCGTTGAATAACGCAACACTGCAGTATCCGGTTCGGGCCAACCATGGTGCGTCCAGGGTATTTATGCAGCCAGCATCTGAAGGTACGGGTATCATCGCCGGTGGTGCGATGCGTGCCGTACTGGAAGTAGCCGGTGTTCACAACGTCCTGGCCAAGTGCTACGGCTCCACGAATCCTGTGAATGTGGTCCGTGCCACCATTGAAGGGCTGAAGTCCATGCGCTCGCCGGAAGATGTGGCGGCGAAGCGTGGTAAATCCGTTGAAGAGATTCTGGATTGATGTCATGGCGAAAAAGACAATCAAGGTAACTTTGACGCGCAGCCCGATTGGTACCCAGCCCAATCATCGCCAGTGTGTACGTGGACTTGGCCTGCGCAAGCTGAACCATACGGTGGAACTGGAAGATACTCCGGCCATTCGTGGCATGATCAACCGTGTCAACTTCATGGTCCGGGTAGAGGAGCAGTGATATGCAACTGAACGAACTGCGTCCGGGAGAAGGCTCTAAATTCGCCCGCAAGCGTGTGGGTCGTGGGATTGGTTCCGGCCTCGGAAAGACAGCCGGCCGCGGCCACAAGGGTCTCAAGTCCCGTTCCGGCGGCACGGTAGCCCCCGGGTTCGAGGGTGGCCAGCAGCCGATGCAGGGCCGTCTGCCCAAGTTTGGCTTTACATCGCGTCAGCAGCGCTTTGAAGCCGAGATTCGCCTGCAGGAGCTTGCTCTTGTTGAAGGTGACGTGGCGGATCTTGAGGCTCTGAAGAAAGCTGATGTGATTCGTGACAATGTGCGCGAAGCCAAGGTGATCCTTTCCGGCGAACTGACCCGTGCGGTCACGGTGCGTGGACTCAAGGTCACCAAGGGGGCGAGAGAAGCCATCACTGCAGCAGGCGGAAAAGTCGAGGACTAAATGGCTAAGCAGGCACCGGCGTCAGCGAAGGGTAAAGGGCTTTCAGAGCTGTATTCACGGCTGAAGTTTGTCGTGATTGCATTTCTGGTGTACCGAATAGGTGCCCATATCCCTGTGCCCGGGATCAATCCGGATCGACTGGCGGCGCTCTTCGAGCAGCAGCAGGGCACCATACTGAGCATGTTCAATATGTTCTCCGGTGGCGCCCTGGAGCGTATGAGTATTCTGGCGCTGGGGATCATGCCCTATATCTCGTCAGCGATTATCATGCAGCTTCTGACTGCGGTCAGTCCGCAGCTCGAGCAGCTGAAGAAAGAGGGTGAGGCCGGGCGCCGCAAAATCAGTCAGTACACGCGCTACGGCACGGTGCTTCTGGCCTTTGTTCAGGGTACGGGTATTTCCGTGGGGCTTGCGTCCCAGGGGGTCACCTTCTCGGATGATTTTGGCTTCTATTTCGTGGCGATTATCTCCTTTGTCTGTGGCGCTGTCTTCCTGATGTGGCTGGGTGAGCAGATCACCGAGCGGGGTATCGGGAACGGCATTTCGCTGCTGATCTTTGCGGGTATCGTGGCCGGCCTGCCGGGAGCCATCGGGCAGACGCTTGAGCAGGCACGCAGTGGCGAAATGAGTCTGCTGTTTGTGTTTGCCATCGGGCTGATGGCGATCGCTGTCATGTGCTTCATCGTTTTCATGGAGCGGGGGCAGCGTCGGATTACGGTGAACTATGCCAAACGGCAGCAGGGCAAGCGGGTGTACGCTCAGCAGTCCAGTCATCTGCCGCTGAAGGTGAACATGGCGGGTGTTATCCCGGCCATCTTTGCATCTTCCATTCTTCTGTTCCCGGCGTCGCTGGGGCAGTGGTTCGGGCAGCGCGAAGGCATGGAGTGGCTGGATGATCTGTCCCAGATTCTGGGACCGAACCAGCCCCTTTATATTCTTCTGTTTGCTGCGGCGGTGATTTTCTTCTGCTTCTTCTACACCGCCCTGATGTACAACCCGAAAGAAGTGGCGGACAACCTGAAGAAGTCCGGAGCCTTTATTCCGGGGATTCGTCCGGGAGATCAGACGGCCCGATACATCGACGGTGTGCTGACGCGACTGACGATCTTCGGCTCGCTGTATATTGCGGCGGTATCGATCCTGCCGCAGTTCCTGGTGGTCTTCGGGAACGTGCCCTTCTACCTCGGTGGAACGTCGCTGCTGATTGTGGTCGTCGTGGTTATGGACTTCATGTCCCAGGTGCAGGCTCATCTGATGTCTCATCAGTATGAGTCCCTGATGAAGAAGTCCAATCTGAAAAATTATGGTCGTAGCGGACTCTTCCGCTAAAGGAAGTGGAGTGGAGCAATGAAAGTACGGGCTTCGGTAAAGAAAATCTGCCGTAACTGCAAAATCATTCGTCGCAATGGCTCAATTCGGGTCATCTGCACTGAGCCTCGTCATAAGCAACGCCAGGGCTGATTTACCTGGCGTGAGGTTGCCGGTCTTGATAGTCGACGCTTCAGGCGCTATCATTCGGCACCTTTTTTGTGGCGAATAACCGAAACAGCAAAGCTTTGAATGCGGAGTAAGATGAATGGCACGTATAGCCGGTGTCAACATACCCGACAATAAACATACCGTGATTTCCCTGACCTACATTTTTGGGGTTGGGCATACCACGGCGCGTAAGCTTTGCGACGCAAGCGGTGTGGAGCCCCATGCCCGTGTCTCGGATCTGACCGAAGACCAGGTGGAAAGCCTGCGTTCAGAAGTTGGCAAGCTGACGGTCGAAGGTGATCTGCGTCGTGAAGTTCAGATGAATATCAAGCGGTTGAAGGACCTTGGGTGTTATCGCGGTCTGCGTCATCGTCATGGTGTTCCCGTCAGGGGCCAGCGGACTAAGACCAACGCACGCACCCGTAAAGGGCCTCGCAAACCGATTCGCAAATAACAGGTAGGCAAAAATGGCAAAGCCAGGTACACGTACCCGTAAAAAGGTGAAAAAGTCTGTTGTTGATGGTGTGGCCCATATCCATGCTTCTTTCAACAACACGATCGTGACCCTCTCCGACCGCCAGGGCAATGTGCTGTCCTGGGCCACTGCCGGTGGTTCCGGATTCCGTGGGTCACGCAAAAGCACACCTTTTGCTGCGCAGGTAGCAGCTGAAAGAGCCGGTAACGCGGCTGCTGAATACGGATTGAAAAACCTGGACGTAATGGTCAAAGGGCCCGGGCCCGGTCGTGAATCGGCCGTGCGGGCACTGAATGCGGTTGGCTTCAAGATCACCAACATCGTTGATGTAACGCCGATCCCGCACAATGGCTGTCGTCCACCGAAAAAGCGTCGCGTTTAAAACAGGAGACAGTTAGGTATGGCACGTTACATTGGACCAACATGTAAACTGTCTCGGCGTGAAGGAACGGATCTGTTCCTCAAGAGCGGCGTTCGGGCACTCGATAGCAAGTGTAAAGCGGACACCGTGCCGGGGCAGCATGGGGCACGAAGAGCCCGCGTATCGGAATACGGTACGCAGCTGCGCGAAAAACAGAAGGTACGTCGTATTTATGGCGTCCTCGAGAAGCAGTTCCGCAATTACTACAAGGAAGCTGCACGGATCAAAGGCTCCACAGGTGAAAACCTGCTGCAGCTTCTGGAAAGCCGACTCGATAACGTCGTCTACCGGATGGGCTTTGGGTCTACACGCGCGGAAGCGCGGCAGCTTGTATCCCACAAAGGGGTGCTGGTGAATGATCAGGCCGTGAATATCCCCTCGTACCAGGTGAAGCCTGGCGATGTGGTAAGCGTGCGCGAGAAGGCAAAGAACCAGCTGCGCGTGAAGAGTGCCCTTGAGCTGGCCTCCAGTCGGGCGCCGGTTGAATGGGTTGATGTCGACGCCAGCAAGATGGCCGGTACCTTCAAGGCACGCCCGGATCGGGCGGATCTGTCTGCGGACATTAACGAAAGCTTGATCGTCGAGCTTTACTCCAAGTAATTGCAGCAAATAGGGGCGTCTAATGCAGCGTTCAGCGAATGAGTTTCTGACTCCGCGTAGCATTGATGTACAGGAGCAAACCGGCACCCACGCCAAGGTCGTACTGGAACCACTTGAGCGTGGTTTCGGGCACACGCTGGGGAATGCGTTGCGCCGGATTCTTCTGTCCTCCATGCCGGGCTGTGCTGTCACCGAGGCACAGATTGACGGTGTGCTGCACGAGTACAGCGCGATTGAAGGGGTTCAGGAGGACGTAATCGAGATCCTGCTGAACCTGAAAGGTCTGGCAGTCAGACTGAACGGCCGTGAGCAGGCAGAACTCACGCTCAGCAAGAGCGAAGAGGGAGCAGTTACTGCGGCTGATATCCAGTTGGATCATGACGTGGAAATCGTCAATCCGGAGCACGTGATCTGCCATCTGGGTAAGGGTGGCCAAATCAATATGAAGCTCACTGTGGGCCTTGGCCGTGGGTACGAGCCATCCGATCAGCGCGAGCGCGGTGATGAGGAGACCAAGGCGATTGGCAAGTTGCAGCTTGATGCCACTTACAGTCCGGTTCGCCGCGTGGCCTACTCGGTTGAGAATGCGCGGGTAGAGCAGCGCACGGATCTCGACAAGCTGATCATAGACCTCGAAACCAACGGCACTATTGATGCCGAGGAGGCGATTCGCCGGGCCGCCACGATCCTGCAGCAGCAGCTGTCCGTGTTCGTGGACCTCGATCACGAGAAGGAGCCGGAAGAGTCGCCTGAAGAAGAAGAGGTTGATCCGATTCTGCTGCGGCCCGTTGATGA
>SLIH01000089.1 GCA_007135745.1 Halomonas sp.
CAGCGTGGTCATGGTGTCTGTATTTTTAAACCCTTCCGGCACATCAGACTCCCGCTCAACCGTATAGGATACCCGTATGGCCAGGGACTCCATCAGGTTGGCACGAACCGAAGTCACCGACCTGGCGACATACTCCCCTTCATCAAGGCCTATTTCCGTCTCAGCCTTCTGGCGAAAGGACGCTGTCGGCGATAGCTGATAACGGAAATCGCCTGCCAGACGCCCCGTGGGGTCTTCCCGTCGATTACGCCCTGTGTCCGGATCCACCGACTTCAGGCGACTGAAGCGATAACCGGCACCGACTGAAGCATCCAGATAACTCTCGCCCTCCTTCCAGATCCGTCGACCGTAACCACCTATTGTGGAGGCCTGGAACTGAAAGGCGTTGAAATTATCGTTGTCGTAACTGGCGCGAAGAAAGAGATAGTTATCGCCGGTAAACTTGTAATCCAGCTGGGTCGATGCGGAGTAACGTTCCGCTGTCCTTTCATCACTCTGCTCGGTGTAGCGGGATTCGAAGGAAACGTTCTGACGCCAGTCCGTCCAATCCCGCGTGATATCTGCGCCAGTACTGATGTTACGCTCTTCCGAATTGCCCGAGGTCAGCACAACACCTGCTTCAACATCGCCACCCCAGCCATCCTGCGCCGCAGCCATAGGGGCAGCCAGAGTCAGGATGGCAGCCGCAGCCAGGTAGGTTTTCTTGGTAGTCAAAACAACGCTCCTTTATTTGTAATCAATTTGGGCCACAAGTGACAGGTACGCAGTATCTGCGTCATCGTATCAAACCGGAATCCAGTTTTTCGCCTGAAGAAAAACACACATGGATGCCCCGCCCGCGTGAGCATCTGGCACAATGTGGGCGAAAAGCAATCACGCTACAACAGGAGGTGACTATGAGCCAGCACATCGTAATCACAGGTGCCAACCGCGGCATTGGACTTGAACTGGCCAGGCAATGGAAGGACCGTGGTGAGCGGGTCACTGCGCTTTGCCGCACCGCCTCGGACGAGCTCAATGAGCTTGGCGTCAACGTCATTGAAGGAATCGACATCACCAATGACAGCGACATAGCCCGCGCCCGGGAAAGTCTTTCCGGAGAACCCGTAGACATTCTGTACAACAACGCGGGGCTATTGACCGACGAGAACCTTAACGACATGAACTGGGATCGGATCCGGACACAGTTCGAGATCAACACACTGGCGCCCCTGAAGGTAACGCTGGCCCTTCTGGACCAGATACCGAAAGGCGGGAAAGTGGCCCTGATGACCTCACGGATGGGTTCGATCGCGGATAATGATTCAGGCGGACGTTACGGATATCGCATGACCAAGGCTGCGCTCAATGCGGCGGGCAAATCACTGGCAGTGGACCTCAAACCCCGCGGCATCGCGGTGGGCATTCTGCATCCTGGCTATGTCAAGACAGCAATGACAGGGTACACGGGGCATATAACACCAGACGTGGCCGCCGAGCGACTGATACAGCGGGTTGATGAGCTGAATCTCGACAATACCGGAACCTTCTGGCATTCCGATGGTTCCGAACTGCCCTGGTAAGGCGCGTCAGCCTGAGGTTCTGCGGCGGGGACGACGATGCCTGACCTGCACGCCCTCCGCCGCGGAACGCGCGCCACGAGACTCTGGGCGGGAGGTCTGCACATCGGGTGTGGTGGGCCAGGCATTCTCAAAGGCCTGGTATCCTTCGCGAATAAGGCGCACCATGTCGAGCGAGGGCATTCCATCAGGGACATGGGACGGTGTGCCGGAGAAATGCCGGGTTCCCGGGCGCCCCTCGAAGGTTAGCGTTAATCCACTGGTGTGGCGCGCCGTCTGCTGCGCCACATCGATCTGCCATTCATCCATTGTGATGCTCTGTCACGTCCTGCCAAGTATGGTTGCAGAATATCGGTGCAGTGAAGGTGAATCAAGCCGTGAAAAGAGCAAAAATTACATGTTCTTGATGGTTTTCCTGATTCATTTCCCCTGATCCTACGTAAAAACAGGGACAGAGTTCACAAATTTCCGCAGCGCTGAAAAATTCCGGAACCTTCTCCGGCCAGCGGCCGTCTGTATACACAACATTCATTACACTGCTGACAGGAACATCCCTGTTATCAGAGGCCCGGCATAAGGTAAGTTTCCGAGATGCTTTACTCCGACGCGACAGACACCCGGCAAATGCACACCCAGTTACAGGACATACTGGATAATGAGCGTTTCAGTCCTGTCTACCAGCCCATTTACCACCTGGGCGAGGAGCGCATTGTTGGTTTCGAAGGGCTGACCCGCTTCGCCACGGACCCGATCCAGAAGCCCCTTTACTGGTTCCACCAGGCAGCGCGAACCGGGCTTATGGAAACGCTGGAGTTAGCGGTACTCGAAAGCGCGCTGCAGAACCTCAAGCACCTGAATTCCGGAACCTTCCTCTCATTCAACATGTCGCCTTCGACCCTTCTCGGAGGCAGCGTAGAGCGAATCCTGAGCGATTACCCTCTGGAAAACCTGGTGCTGGAACTGACGGAGCATGAGGGCATTTCAACCTACCAGCCCATCCAGGCTCAGCTCGAGCCACTGCGCAAAGCCGGACTCAAGCTCGCCATCGACGATGCCGGTGCCGGCTACGCAAACTTTCGCCACGTGCTGGAGCTGCGCCCCGATATCGTGAAGCTGGATCGAACAATGACCCGGGGCGTGAATACAGACCCCAATGCGCGGGCCCTGATCGGCGCATTGACCGGGTTCGCGCGGGATACTGGCTGCGAACTGGTCGCAGAAGGCGTTGAAACACTTGCAGAGCTGGTTGTCCTGAAGAACCTTGGCATCGATTCCGTGCAGGGCTATCTCTTTGGTAAACCGCAACCGGTTGGGCGCTACTTCAGGCGCTCTCAGAACGCGTGACGCAGACTCAGCTGAATAATGTAATTATCGTGATCGAACGGTTCGAGAGAGCTTTCGTTACGTCGGTAACTGCCTTCCAGGCCCAGCAACATGACATCCCCTATGGGGAGATCCGCGCTGAGGGTGACGCCATAGCGATGGTCAATCCGGCGGCCTGAAACCACCGGCCCCTCATAGGGGTCGGGAAAGTCACTGTAGCGATAATTCAGCTCCCCACCCAGAACGAAACCGGCGTCGCCATGATAGCGCAGGGCCGCACGAGTCCGGTGACGCATGGGCGAGCGGCTGGCAAATGCCGTCCGAACCTTGAGCTCGTCATCCTCGATGACCAGGAAATCCTGCTCAAAATCCCGGCGATCATTGAACTCGTAACGATACCCCAGTCGTGTCTCCCAGTCGCCACGGCGCTGACGATAGGAAGCATCCGCTCGATAGCGTTGCCCCTGGCGCGACTCGAAATCGGAAAACGCAGTCACCTGGGTTGCCTGCAATCCCAGCTCACATTGGTTGGCACCAGCGCCCAGACAGTTCTGAAGGCGGTAATTCAGATCCAGCGAGCTCTGCCATTCCCGCGAACGACCACTGAATCGCAGATAGGCCTGCTTTACCCCGATACTTCGGCGGTGGTTCTCCCGGGCATTGATCCAGGCCAGTCCGACCTGGCCGAAATCTGAATGGAAGTCACTCTCTGAATGATAGTGCCGCCGGAATGCAGCAAGCGTGACTTCGGCCGCATTCTCCGAATGACCGGATTGCGACTGCCACGGGCGCATCCGAGCCGCAAGCAACAGATCACTGAAATTATCAGAAAGACTGGTGGGGGCCGAATCAGGCAGTTGAGCCAGGTTGTCCTCATAGCCATAGGACACCGAAACCAGACCTTCCACCAGAGGCTCGCGCTCGGCGGCAGGCGGCGCATCCGGCACGAGTTTGGATGCCGCCATGCGCTTCAACCCATCGTCCTCTGCCTCGCCCAGGACCTGCCGAAAAAATCCTGCAGCCTCGTCCTCGCGGCCAGCGGATTCCGCGACCAGCCCAAGATTGAACAGTGCAAGAGGGCGATGATCGGTATCGAGAAGGCGGGAGAAGTGCTCACGGGCATCGCCGTAACGCTGTAACCTGTAGTTGACAACACCCAGGTTATACCTCAGAGCATTGGTATCAAGACCCTCACGCAGGGCACGCTCAAGCAGAACGCGAGCCTCCTCCAGACGGCCATCATTGAAGGCGGCAACGCCCTCCCGGAAAAGGATCCGTGGATCCAACTCGGAGCTGGCCTCCGAAGTCGGCTCTTGCTGCTCTTCTGGAGCCTCGGAGGCATAAACCCACCCCGAAAGCGCCAGCACGCCAGGAACAGCGAACATCAATAGTGGTCTGAGAAAACAGGACAAAGCCACTCCTGACACCAATCGGGCTGAATGCATACCAGAACTTTCCAGTATAGCAGTCCAGTCCGATACAGTCAGGAACCTGTGAACGGCAATTCAGAGAAATGGATGGAATCAGTCCAACAGGAGCTCGTCGTCCGCCTCGTCCAGCAGATCCTGGCTGTCCTGAAGCAGCCTTGAATCTTCCAGAACCTCTTCCACGGGCTCCAAAAGATTCCCTTCATCGTCCACGAGATTGTCCAGATCACCCAGCTCACCGGTCAGATCGGAATCGCCGAGGAGATCCTCCACTGAGCCGCTCAAGCTGCCGTCCTCATCCAGCAGATCTTCCAGATCACGGATATCATCAATGAGGTCGGACTCCTGCAATATCTCCTCAAGCAGAAGGATATCCTCTACGGTTCCGATCAGGTTACCGTCTTCA
>SLIH01000329.1 GCA_007135745.1 Halomonas sp.
AAGCCCTGGACTTTTCAGCGGAGCAGGACAGCGCAGCTGAAAAGTGCTTGTAGCGGTCCCTGAAAGAGAGGTTCACTTCGGGGCCAGGCAACAGACCCACAGGCTACAGATCAATCTACCCGGCCCGTTTTCGGTAGCCTGCAGCGCTGCTTTCTACCAGATCCTCCATTTCCAGCAGGAGCAGGGATTGGAGCAGGCGGTCGGCGGGGAGGCCGGAGAGCTGGCAGAGTTCGTCGGTGGAGCTGGGCTCGTAGCTGAGAAGTTGCAGCAACTGCTGTTCGGTTGGATCGAGATGATCGGGAATCTCAGTGCTCGCAGACGCAGCCGGCACCGCAACCTTGGGTGTGATCTGATGCGACCAGCCCGTCAGCTCCTCAAGCACATCATCCACCGACTCCACCAGCTTCGCCCCCTGCCGGATAAGCTGATGACAGCCACGCGCATGGGGATTGTGAATCGAGCCCGGAATGGCAAACACCTCCCGTCCCTGCTCCAACGCCAGGCGCGCTGTAATCAGTGAACCACTGCGAACACTCGCTTCCACAACCAGAACCCCCTGACTCAAACCACTGATCAGACGATTACGCCGGGGAAACTGCTCGGGACGCGGTGGTGTACCCGGCGCCACCTCTGACACCAGCGCCCCCGACTCCAGCAACGCCTCGCCCAGGCGAACGTGAGAAGCGGGATAGATGCGGTCAACACCGCTTGCCAGCACCCCGATACTGCGCCCGTCCACGGCCAGGGCCCCACGATGCGCAGCGCCATCCGCGCCCAGCGCCAGGCCACTCGTAATCACCCGCCCATGCCCCGCCAAAGCCCGCGCAAACGACTCCGCGTGCCGACAACCGTCACGACTGGCATGACGGCTGCCAACGATGGCAATCTGGGGTTCGTGCAGCACTTCGGGCCGCCCCCGCACAAACAGCACAGGCGCTGGCCCATGAATATGACGAAGCAGTGGCGGGTAGTGCGGATCAAGCCAGGTCAGTAGCGTTATAGATAACTGCTCACAACTTTCCTCCGCCGCATCCAGCCATCGCCGGAACGTCTCCGTTCCACCGCAGGCCTGCCATTCAGCAATGGCCTTTCGGGCCGCCGGCGGCAGTCGCAGGGCCTTGAGGCTGTTAGTCGAAAGGGAAAGCAGATCCCGGGGATCCGTTAGTTGATCCAGCACCGTCTGCCAGTGCTCTGGGCGCATTCCGGGAATCAGGGTAAGGGCGAGCCATTGACGCCGGCTCCGGGCGCTGTTCGTTGAACTCATACAGGACCGTCCCTGGTCTCAGATCCATTGTTTCCGTAATACGTTCGTCAGGGGTTGCGCACTTCGTCCATCAGCTCCAGTGGACGGTTGGCCTGCAGAACCAGACCATAACTGAGGCGCTCATGAGTACGGAAAACCATCAGTATCCCCGCCCTTTCCGATGGCAGCTGGAGAATTTCATTAGTCACCGGATCGCGCGCCTGCTCCCCCTGTTTGTATACCGCCAGCACGTGGCCAGGTTGCATGCCCTCACGGCGCCCGCGGTTGATGGTCACCACATTATACTGCCCGATGTTTGAAACGCCATCTTCCACCGCAATCATCTTGCCGCGGATCTCACTGTCTGGGGCACTGGGGACAAAATCGGTGGTGATCCGTTCGTCCGGTGTCGGCAACAGCCGGTCCTCGGAACGGATTTCCTCGCGACTTCGGGTCAGATCGACGGTAAGAATCTCCCCATTGATGTCGGAAATCTGTCCACGACCAATCGCGCGCGCTTCAAGACCGAGGAATTCATTGGTGTCCGGATCAATGTAGCGTTCGCCACGCCGAAAAATGCCCAGGACTTCCCGGGGCGCCGCCTCGCCCCGAGCATACACCCGGTCACCGCTGCCACTGAGTATGCGCCGGTCACGCCCTTCGATGATGTAAGGCGCCTCCTCAAGTCTGCCTTCATCCACAATCCGGGTTTCCGATAGAAAGCTCTGAATGGCATCCAGCGGGATCGTCGGAATGGGTGTATCAATGGGGGTTTCCCGGATCTGGGGTGACAGGCGGATTACACGGTCTTCGGGTTCACGCACGATACGCGGTTCACCATCGATGTAGACCAGGCTGAGAACATCACCGGGGTAGATCAGGTGCGGGTTCTCGATATCCGGATTGGCACTCCAGATCTCCGGCCAGTTCCAGGGCTCTTTCAGAAACCGGGCGGAAATATCCCAGAGTGTGTCTCCCTCCTGCACCGTATACTGCTCGGGATGGTCATCCCGCAGCTCCGGCGAGGCCCAGGCGCCCTGGACCATAAGGGCCAGAGCAACCGCAAAGGTTAAAAACAGAGTCCGCATTGTCAGGATCCTTGCTGGCTTGCCATGATTCTATGTGAAAGGCTCCGGGAGCGAGTATGGTCGCAAATGGCCATTCTGTCAGGTCTCGGTCCTCTCTTCTCTCCTTAATATAGAAGATATGTCGATTTTGTGGGGAAATCCGCGTTCTAAAGTGCGCCTTTAATAAAGGCAGTTTGTACTCGGTCACGGGTATGAGCGATAATTTACTCCCATCTGAAACTAAATCCTACGAGAGCTGCTCCTGATGAAGCGCGAAATTCTTATTTTTCCCGATTCGCGGCTGCGCAAAGTTGCGACGCCGGTGGAAAAGGTCGATGACAGCATTCGCGCTCTGGTCGACGATATGCTTGAGACCATGTATGCAGCACCCGGCATTGGCCTGGCCGCAACCCAGATCAACGTCCACAAAAGGGTGATTGTGGTGGATCTCTCCGAAGAGCAGGATAATCCCAGGGTGTTCATCAACCCGGAGCTCGAGATCCTGGGTGAGGAGAAAGAACCCATGCAGGAGGGCTGCCTCTCCATTCCGGACATTCACGAGGAAGTCTCGCGGGTACCTCATGTACGGGTGACCGCGCTGGATTATCACGGCGAGCCCTTCGAGGAAGAGCACAGTGGTCTCATGGCCGTCTGCCTCCAGCACGAGGTGGATCACATCAACGGTCGCCTGTTCATTGACTATCTGAGCCAGCTTAAACGCACACGCATCCGCAAGAAACTGGAAAAGCAGCAGCGCCAGAAAGCGTCCTGAGCACCTATGCCGGCCGGAGTCAGGTCAGGCACAGCCATCGATCCGGGAAGGGAGATACGATTTGCGAGTGGTTTTTGCAGGCACGCCCGACTTCGCCGCAGCCAGCCTGGAGGCGTTGATCGCGGCGGGCCATGAGATCCCAGCGGTTTACACTCAGCCCGACCGTCCCGCAGGGCGGGGACGGAGCACGCGCCCGGGCCCGGTCAAGCAGCTGGCGCTGGATCACGGTCTTGCCGTTGAACAGCCAGGCTCGCTGAAAAACACCGAGGTGCAGCAAAAGCTTACGGATTACCGACCCGATGTCATGGTGGTGGCCGCCTACGGCCTGCTGCTTCCGGCCGAGGTTCTGCGCATCCCCGCCTATGGCTGTCTCAACGTGCACGCCTCCCTGCTGCCACGCTGGCGAGGTGCCGCACCCATTCAACGGGCTCTGGCTGCCGGCGACAGCGAGACCGGAATTACCATCATGCAGATGGACGAAGGACTGGACACTGGCGACATGCTGCTCAAGTTGAGCACCCCCATCAGTGATGACGACACCGGCGGAAGCCTCCACGACCGCCTGGCCGGACTTGGCGGAGAGGCCATCGTCGAGGCCCTGGAAAAACTGGCGGCTGGCAACCTGACACCGGAACCCCAGGACAATCACCTGGCTACCTACGCTTCCAAACTCGACAAATCCGAGACCTGGATTGACTGGGAACAGGGCGCCGACAGCATCGCTCGCCGCATCCGCGCTTTCAATCCCTGGCCAGTCTGCACCACCCGGGACGGCGAAACCACGCTGCGGCTGCTCGAGGCGGAGTCTGTTACCCACGGCGAACCGGTCGACCCACCCGGAACCGTGCTCAGCCGGGAGGCATCCGGAGCTCAGGTACAATGCGGGGAGGGCGCCATCAATATCACCCGCATTCAATTGCCCGGAGGCAAGCCACAGAGCATCCAGGATCTGATCAATGGCGGGCGGCCTGTGCTGGAGCCGGGACGGAGACTCGGCTCATGAAAAACCAGGGGGCCGATGCGCCACGCCTTGCTGCCGCCCGCGTACTTCACCAGGTTGCACGGGAAGGGCGTTCACTCAATACCCTGCTGCCCCCACTGCTGGCCCAGTACCCTCCCGATGTCCGGGGCCAGATTCAGGACTGGTGCTATGGCAGCTGCCGTTGGTGGCACAGGCTTCGGGCCGAACTGCTCCAGCGTCTGCGAAAACCCCTGCCGGAACGCCAGGCGGCGGTGGAAGCGCTGCTGGTCCTCGGGCTCTACCAGCTCCGGCACACGCGCATCGCACCGCATGCCGCCATTCACGAAACAGTAGAGACCGCCCGCCTGATCGGCGCACCTCAGATGACCGGTCTGGTCAACGGCGTACTGCGCAATGCGCTGCGCGACGGAGAACCTGAGCCCACCACGGACGCCGTGCGCCTGAGCCACCCCGAGTGGATGCTGTCCAAACTTCAGGCCAACTGGCCGGAACATTGGCAACAACTGTTGGCGGCCAACAACCAGCGGCCTCCCATGACGTTGCGCTTCAATCCTCAACACCACAACCGGGAGAGCGCTCTGTCGGCCCTCGCTGATAGCGGCATCACAG
>SLIH01000168.1 GCA_007135745.1 Halomonas sp.
CGCCGCACGCGCAGCGCTTTTCACAATATTGTGCCGGTGGAGACGGGGCAGGCGCGCGGGATTGAACGGCTGTTGCCACATATGGTGGGGCGTTTCAGTGCTGTGGCGGTGCGGGTGCCGACGATCAATGTGTCCGCCATTGATATGACGGTGGCGGTGAGTCGCGATACGGATACGGCGGAGGTGAACCGGATTCTCAGTGAAGCTGCGGGTCGCTTTCCGGGTGGGATCATGGGCTATACGGATGAGCCGTTGGCGAGCACGGATTTCAATCACGATACCCGATCGGTCATCGTGGACGGCGGCCACACAAGGGTGAGCGGCCAGCGCATGGTCAAGGTGCTGTGCTGGTTCGACAACGAATGGGGCTTCGCCAACCGTATGCTGGACGTCGCTGACCACTGGCTCACCCTGTAATTGTTTTGCTTGGTGCCGGCTCCGAAGTGAGGGGTAGCCCTGTAGGAGCCCGTCTCGCGGGCGATTGGCGTGTGTTCTTGTAGCCTTCGGCTTGGATGCCGGTCCCAAAGCGTGCGGACCTTTTCAGGGAACGCTATAAATACATCCCTGTACGCTGGCCATCGGCCGTCCCTGGCCGATGAGCCTCCCTGAAAAGGTCCGCACGCTTCGGGACTCCGATTTTTGGGGGAGAACGCTCCGGGTGGTGAGCCTCCCTGAAAATAATCCCCACTCCGGAGCTCGGACTTTGGCGGTTTCATCCGAGGGGTGACCGTATTTTTCTTGGCGCCTCCGCGCCTTGGCGAGAGAAATTTTTCAGTCGTCCACTTAAACAAACCCGGCAACAGGAAACACATCATGACCATCAAACGAATGACGGATCTCGATCTCAAGGGCAAGCGGGTGCTGATCCGGGAGGATCTCAATGTCCCGCTCAAGGACGGCAAGGTGTCGAGCGATGCCCGTATCCGCGCCTCTCTGGATACCATCAAGGCGGCCCGGGATGCCGGTGGGCGGGTGATGCTTATGTCCCATCTCGGCCGTCCTTCCGAAGGCGAGTTTGACGAGGAAGCGTCCATGAAACCGGTCGCGGCGCGACTCGGTGAGTTTCTGGGTCAGGAAGTGCGGGTGATCCGGGATTATCTGGACGGTGTTGAGGTTGGCGAGGGCGAGGTGGTTCTGTTCGAGAACGTTCGCTTCAACAAGGGCGAGAAGAAGGATGATGAGGAATTGTCCCGTCGTTATGCCGCCCTCTGCGACATCTATGTGATGGATGCTTTCGGCACCGCCCATCGCGCCCAGGCGTCCACGCACGGGGTGGCGAAGTTTGCGCCGGAGGCCTGTGCGGGGCCGCTGCTGGCTCGGGAACTGGAGGCGCTGGGCAAGGCGTTGGAGCATCCGGAGAAGCCGGTGGTTGCCATTGTGGGTGGCTCCAAGGTTTCCACCAAACTGACGGTGCTGGAGTCGCTTTCGAAGGTGGTCGATAAGCTGATTGTTGGCGGCGGTATTACCAACACCTTTCTTGCCGCCAGTGGCAAGCCCGTGGGCAAGTCGCTCTGTGAGCATGACATGCTGGATGAAGCTCGTGAGCTGATGAAGAAGGTTGATATTGCCCAGCCGACGGATGTGGTGGTGGCGCCGGAATTTTCCGCGGATGCCCCCGCGACCGTGAAACCGGTCGATGAGGTGGGTGAGGATGACATGATTCTGGATATTGGGCCGGATACCGCAGGGCGTTTTGGTGAGCTGCTCAAGGATGCCCGTACCATCATCTGGAATGGTCCGGTCGGAGTTTTTGAGTTGGCGCCATTCGCGGATGGCACCCGCAAACTGGCTGAAGCCATTGCTGAAAGCGATGCCTTCTCCCTGGCTGGTGGTGGTGACACCGTGGCGGCCATTGACCAGTTTGGTGTCAGTGACCGGATTTCCTATATCTCCACCGGTGGTGGTGCTTTTCTGGAGTTCGTTGAGGGAAAAACGCTGCCGGCCGTGGCAGTGCTGGAGGCGCGCAGCGGTTGAGTTGCTGCTGCTTCTCCGGGCTGAATCCGGATTGTCGCTGATTTCCGGGCAGGCACGAACGACGGTTCTGGACTAGACTTCCAATAAGAACTGGCGCTTCTGTGACCAGCTCGAAATAGCCGGTTACGGCGACTGATCCGATGACCGGAACCCGGTTTCCGGGACCGGTCTGGCAATCTGGAGAACCTTACTGGTGTTGCAGGCGCGAGCAGCGGCGTTTCTTCTGATCGGTCTCATGTTGGTCCTGGCCGCGATGGCGGGAACAACTGCCTGGCAGGATGAGGGGCGGCTTGATCTGGCCGAGCGCCTGCAATATCTGGAAGATCCCCAGGGCCAGCTCTTGCTGGAGGATGTGCGCACCAGTGATGACTGGCGCCGCCATGAATCGGGCACATTCAATAAGGGCTACACCGATTCCCGTTGGTGGCTCCGATTTGAATTGACCAATGAGCAGGCCCAGTCTGTCCGCCGGCTGCTTTCCATAGCCTACCCCGTTCTCGGTGATGTTCAGGTCCATGTGCTGGCCAATGGCGAATCCAGGGACTTCCACCAACTCGGTCATAACTACCCCTTCCATCAACGGCCCGTGGATCACCGGTATTTTATAGTGCCTCTGGAATGGGAAGCTCAGGAGTCTCTGGATGTCTATCTCCGGGTGCATTCCACCAGTTCTGTCCAGGTCCCGGTCAAGCTCTGGGAACCCCAGACGTTCTACAGCCATGACATGACCCGAAACATCCTGCACGGCATCTACTTTGGTGCGTTGCTGGTGATTGCGGTCTATAACCTCCTGCTGTTCTTCGCGCTCGGTGATCGAAATTACCTCTATTACGTCGGCCTGGTGCTTGCCATGGCGCTTCTGCTGGCGTCGCTCACCGGTTATGGGTTCCGCCATCTGTGGCCAGCCGCCAACCACTGGAACGAACAGGCCATACTGGTCTTTATAGTGGGCGTACTCCTTTTCGGGGCGCAGTTCACGCGGCGTTTTCTCGAGTTGAAGAAGCTGGCGCCGGCACTGGACCGGGTTCTGCTGCTCATGATGGGAATCGCAGCTGTGGTGCTGTTTGCCGTGCCCTTTATGGGTTACCGGGTTCTGGTGTTGACGCTTATTCCTCTGGTCGTGGTGGGCTGTATCTACGCCTTCGCCTGCGGGCTTTATGCCTGGCGCAAGGGGCAGGTGACGGCCCGTTACTACGTCATTGCCTGGTCATTTCTGCTGGCCGGGGGGGTCATTCTTGCCCTCAGTAAGGGGGGCGCGCTACCGTCCAATGCTTTTACCGATCATGCCGTTCAGATCGGGTCCCTTATCGAAGTGGTGCTGCTGTCCTTTGCCCTGGCCCAGCGGATCAACGTGGAGCGGCGGCTGCGTTATGAGGCCCAGGCGGAAACCCTCGCTACGGCTCGCCAGCTCAACCGCGAGTTGGAGGAACGCGTGCAGGAGCGAACCAGGGAGCTTGAGACGCTCAATGAAAAGCTCAATGAGCTGAGCGTGACGGATGAACTGACCGGGTTGAGGAATCGTCGTTACCTGGACGATGCACTGCGTCAGGAAATGGAGCGGGCCCGGCGCAGTGGTCGACCTCTGGCGGTGGCGCTGCTGGATATTGACCACTTCAAGGAAGTCAATGATACCCATGGCCACCATGTCGGTGACGAATGCCTGCGTCTGGTGGCTGAGATTATTCACTCGGGGTTGCGCTGGCCTGCGGATACGGCCTGTCGCTATGGTGGTGAGGAGTTTGCCATTGTGTTTCCGGAGACGGATGCGGATGGTGCGAGGACGGTTGTGGAGCGCATCCGTGAGCGTATTGGCAAAACCCGCATACAGGTGGAAGACCTGACGTTGGCATTGACGGTCAGCGGTGGTGTTCATGCTCAGGTGATTGAGTCCACTACCGAACCTGATGCACTGCTGCGTTGTGCGGACGAGGCGCTTTACGAGGCCAAGGGCAGTGGGCGCGACAGAACCTGCGCCTATGGTGAGGAACGTTAGGATTTATCGTGCAGACTCCTGATCCTGTCCTTCCCGGAGTCTGGATTCCTCGGTTTGTTTGAAGTCGCGAATGAAAATTCCCCAGAACGCCATGAACAGGGCAGCGATAAGCGGACCGACCACAAATCCGTTGATGCCGAACAGAAGCAGCCCCCCGAGTGTGGAAAGCAGCACCATGTAATCCGGCAGTTTGGTGTCGCGCCCGACCAGGATGGGTCGCAGGAGGTTGTCGATCAGGCCGATGACAATAGTGCCGAAGGCGATCAGAACGATGCCCTGGATCCAATCACCGACCGCGATCAGATAGAGTGCTGCCGGAGCCCAGATCAGGCTCGCACCGACCGCTGGTATCAGTGACAGTACGGCCATGACAACGGCCCAGAGTATGGCGGCCGGCAGCCCCAGGATGGCAAAGATTATTCCGCCCAGCGCACCCTGGATGGCCGCGATCAGGATGTTGCCTTTGACAGTGGCCCGAGTGACTTCCGCGAACTTGCGCAGCAGCAGCGATTCCCGCTCGCGGCTCAGTGGCATGGCCTGGCCGATAAGCTGCTGCAGGCGATCACCGTCACGCAACAGAAAGAAAGCCAGGTAGAGCATGAGGGCGAAATGGATGAAAAAGCGCACCGTGTTCTGGCCGATTTCCAATGCATACTGAGCGAAAATCTGCCCGCCTTCCATCAACCCTTCCA
>SLIH01000078.1 GCA_007135745.1 Halomonas sp.
CCGATATCACCCTGGTCAGTGGACAGTTGACCGGGGTTGTGGATGCCATGGAACTTTCCACGGCGACGTTCCGAAAGATTGTCCAGAACCTGCTCTGGGCCAGCGGCTACAACGTGGCAGCCATACCCATTGCGGCGGCGGGGTTGCTGCATCCGATGATCGGCGTGATCGCCATGACGGCAAGTTCGTTGTCTGTCATCGGGAATTCCATACTGTTGCGTCGGCACCGTTTTAAGCGGGACGCGCCTGATGGCGGAGCCAGTGCCAAAGCAGAAAATTGACGGAAAGGAGAGCACGGATTGGTGTCTGACAGACGGGCGCCAGACGACTCACGAACTGATATGGCAAACGAGGAGACAGACCATGAAAAGCAGAATTATTGGTATGGCAGGCATTCCCCTGCTGGCACTGATGTTGGGTGCTGCGGCGGCCAACGGCGATGAGAGAGGCCATGGGATGATGGGCGGAGGTATGGGCATGATGCAGGGAGGCAAGGGCATGATGTCTGATTGCCCCATGATGGGTTCCGGCAGGGGCATGGGAGACGCTGGTGATGGACCCATGGCCATGGAAGGAGGAATGATGCAGAAGCTGGATTTGAGCGAAGAACAGCGCCAGACGCTTCATGAACTGCATTCGGACCATAAAGCACGTTCAGAGGGACACAGAGAGCAGATGCAGGAACTCAAAGGCGAGATGAGGGAATTGATGCGCTCTGAGCGGCCGGACCCGGATGAAGTCGAAACACTTCATGGCAAGTTGTCCGAGCACCGTGGGCACATGTTGGCGGAGCGGGTTCGCCTGCGTAACGCTACGCACGATGCGCTTTCCGAAGAGCAGGTAAAGCGGATGCGGCAGATGCATCAGCGGATGAAAAAGGAATCGTCTGATGTACCGGAGACGGAAGATGACCACGAGCAACATCATTAAGTTGTATGGGCAGTGGGGGTACACCGGGTGTTTTGTTCTGATCCGGTGTGAATCCCGCTGTGGACGTGGGGAGCGTGCATCATGGACAGGAATGCAGACGTAGCAGGAAGAAGCAAGGGAAAAGGAATTCTCGAATTGCCGGAGTTCAATGTCCTGCTGTTTTCCTTTCTGCTCAACTATCCCTGGGAGTTCATCCAGGTGCCGTTTTTCCAGGCAATGCCAGAGATGGCGCACTGGGACGCCATTCTGTTCTGCTCGCGAGCGGCGGGCGGCGATGCCCTGATTGCGTTGGCCGCATTCTGGACTGTGGCCGCCGTGGGGCAGAACAGGTTCTGGATCCTTCAGCCAGGCTGGCGGCAGATAGTGGGTTTTATCGCCGTCGGCGTTCTAATAACGATCCTGTTTGAGTGGCATGCAACCGAGATCGCTGGGCGCTGGGCTTATGCCGAGCAGATGCCTGTACTGCCATTTCTGGGAACGGGGCTTTTGCCCCTGATGCAATGGATTCTGTTGCCCCCCATCGTTGTGTGGCTGGTCTATCGTCAGATAGGAAGATAAAGAATGCCTTATTCGAGACGAAAGAAACGTAAGGAGCCGGACCATGATTGAAATCGTACCCAACTGGCATCCGCTCTGGGTGCATTTCCCCATCGCCTTGCTCACAGTGGCCGTGCTTCTGTTCTGGCTGGGGCGTTTCTGGCCTGAAGTGGCTCGGGCGCGAACCCTGATTACGGTGGCCCGGTGGAATCTGGGATTGGGCGTTCTGTTTCTGGTGCCCACACTGATCACGGGCTACCTGGCCTACAACTCGGTGGCCCATGACAGCGCGGGGCATGAGGCGATGGAACGTCACCTGGTGGCGGCCTGGATTGCCTCCGGTCTTTTTGTGGTTGCCGCGGTACTCGCGTGGCGTGAGCGTCAGCAGAAACGTACGGTGGGCATGCCATTGCTGGCCGTGTTGCTGGCTGGCCTGGTGGCCATCGGTGTGACTGGGTACCTGGGAGCAGAGAATGTCTACCGCCATGGCATCGGTGTGGAACGGTTGCCGAATCCGGACGATCACCACCATGGACACGGCGATTCAGACCATGAGCACGATGCTTCCGAATCCGATGGTCATGAGCACTCCCATGATCATGATCACTGACCCGTAACAGCCTGATTGGTGTCGTCCATGTAGCGGGGATGGCGAATAAGCAGCGACCCTGATGAGTCACAGTGGCTGCCCGGTGTCTCCGAGTGCGGACGCCGGTTGGCGCCCGCACGGCATGACTTCATTCGTCGTCGGGGAGATTGTAGGAGCCGTCTTCGTCATGGGTTTCGCGACCGGTTACGGGCGGATTGAAGGAACAGATCAGGCGCATGTCCTCGGTGCCGCCGCGCAGGATATGGCGGTCGTGTTCGTTCAGGGCGTAGATCACGCCATCCTTGATGTCGTGCACTTCGCCGGTGGCCAGGTCCTCGATGGTGCCGTTACCGGCAACGCAGTACACCGCTTCCAGGTGGTTCTTGTACCACAGGTGCAGTTCCGCGCCCGCGGGGATGATCGTCTCGTGAAAAGAGAAACCCATGCCGTCCTTTTTCAGCAGCAGGCGGCGACTGGTCCAGCCTGGTCCTGATACCTCTCGCTCTGTGCCGATGATGTCCTTGTTTACGTCGCGTACGATCATGAATGCTTCTCCGTTACTGGATTGGGTCCGCACAGTTTAGCCCCAGATGGTTACTCTACCCAACCCAAAAAAAAGAGCGATCCGGAGATCGCTCTTTTAAAGTATGCCAGCATGGAGCGTCAGGAAGCCGGTTCCACTTTGGCCTGATCCCGCGCAAGCTCTTCGTTCTTCGTCCAGCGACGGTAATAGAGCGTCGCGAAGGTGGACGTGATAACGATGAACAGGGAATACATTACTGGCATAACCAGGATTTCCTGCTGAATACGGCCATCGAACACCATGATGACAATCAGCGCGCCCAGTGGACCGTTCTGGATGCCGGTCTCCAGTGAGACGGTGCGGGCCTTGCGCGGATCCAGTTTCAGTGTCCGGGCAAAGAAGTAACCGAACGCGAAACCAATCAGACCCAGCAGTATGACCGACGCATAGACTTCAAACCCGGTTTCGAACAGCAGGCGCCAGTTCCGGGGGATCCAGGTCACCATAAGGAAGACGATAACGATGACACCAATAAGGCCGCCGATCAGTTCGGTCACGGCACCCTTGTTGGGGTTTTTCCGGCGCAGCCACATGCCGATAAAGGTCGGGATCAGCAGGACAAACAGCAGGCCGGTAATTTCACCCGGCGGTATACGCAGATTGCCCTCAACACCAGAGGTGTAGAGCTCCATCAGGATGGGCACCAGGAAAACGGCACCGATGGTTGAGCACACGGTCATCATGATGCTCAGGCTCAAGAGGCTCTTGGAGAAGTAGGCAAAGATGTTGGAGGTGGTACCTCCAGGCATACAGCCCATAAGCACCAGGCCGATGGTCTGTGGCCCACTCAGGCCGAAGATGGTGGCGAGAGTGAAGGCGATCATGGGCATGAACAGGTACTGAGAGGCAAAGCCGACCCCGATGGCCTGAGGGTGCCGCATGGCGATACGGAAATCTTTGAAGGTCAGGGACGAGCCCATGCCAAGCATGATGACGATCATCATGACGGCCAGCAGTCCCTCCTCAATTGGAGTGAGCATAAGTGTTTCTCCCTTGAAACGTTATAATTTTTCAGGCGGTTTCAGTTGACTTTTTTTTCGCTTCCGGCGTGACCTCGCGCGCAGTCGGCGGCTGGGTGCTGCCCGTCACTTCGGCTCGAAGCTCTTTGCGCAGAACCTTGCCGACCGGGGTCTTGGGCAGGTCATCCCGGAACTCCACCGTCTTGGGTACCTTGTAGGCGGCCAGGTGTTTCTTACAGTGTTTGCGAACATCGTCTTCACTGACACCCTCGTCGCGCAGCACCACGTAAGCCGCCACAGCTTCACCGCTCTTCTCGTCAGGCACACCGATGACTGCCGATTCCTGTACCTCGTCGATCAGGGCAATGCAGTCCTCCACCTCGTTGGGGTAGACGTTGAAACCGCTGACAAGAACCATGTCTTTCTTGCGGTCGACGATATGGAAGTAGGCATCCTCGTCCATGTAGGCGACGTCCCCGGTATAGAACCAGCCGTCCTTGAGGGATTTTTCCGTTTCGTCAGGACGGTTCCAGTACCCCTGCATCACCTGGGGACCACGAGCGATGATTTCGCCGGGCTCGCCGTCGGGGACCTGATTGCCTTCGTCATCGACAATACGGATTTCGGTTCCCGGAACCGGAATGCCAATGCTGTCGTCACGGGGGTTATCCAGCGGATTGAAACACAGCACCGGTGAGGTTTCGGTCAGCCCGTAACCTTCGGCGATGGTGCAGCCGACAATTTCCTGCCAACGTCTGGCCACGGCCTTATGCAGAGCCGTACCGCCTGCCAGCGCTGCTTTCATGGTCTTGGGCGGGTAGAGAGTGAACCATTCCTCGTTGAGCAGCGCATTGAAGAGCGTGTTGACCCCGGTGATCCAGGAGATCGGGTAATTCTCGATCGCGCGCTGACAGTTCTGTATGGGACGGGGGCTCGGCACCAGAATGTTGCGTGCGCCGGTCTTGTAGAACGCCAGGAGATTCACTGAAAAAGCGAAGATGTGATAGAGGGGCAGAGCGGTAAGCACTGTCTCGTTACCCTCGTCGATGTGGTCGCCCG
>SLIH01000104.1 GCA_007135745.1 Halomonas sp.
AGGCGGTCCACCACCTTTTCCAGATTCTCAACCATTTCCTGGCTGCGGCGAACAACCCACACGGGCTGACCTCGCCACTCCACGGTTACGCGCTCACCCACACCAATCTTGCTGATGTTGACGCTGCGCGGAGCACCCGCCGCTTCGGCCTTGGCACTCGGGCGCCAGGAGGCCACGAAAGGTACCGCGGCACCGATCACCCCCACGCCGCCAACCACCGACGTGGCGCCAACCAGAAAACGCCGCCGGCTCCGGTTTACCTCGCCATTACTCATACTGGCTTTCTCCCATCAGATACCAGCGCGCCCGTCGAAAACTGGCACGCCTAGGTTGTTTCACAGCCCGACCATCCTGGAGTAATCGTCGACAGCTTGACCATCAACGAACAAAGGAGGCTCAGGTGCGTGGAAAACGGGCAAATCTTAATTAAATTGGTACTGCCTTACAAGCTTGACAGATTCGCCCCAATGAGGCCAAGAGCGACACAAAAAGGCCCGATCTGGGATCGGGCCTTGAGTCATCGCGGACGAGCCGCAACTTAGCGCTTGGAGTACTGAGGACGCTTGCGCGCCTTGCGCAGACCAACCTTCTTGCGCTCCACCTCGCGATCATCGCGAGTGACGTAACCTGCACGCCGAAGTGCCGGTCGAAGCGTCTCATCATAATCCATCAGAGCGCGTGTAATGCCGTGCCGAACTGCGCCGGCCTGACCACTGGAGCCACCGCCGGAAACGGTGATCTTCATGTCAAAACGGTCTTCGACGTCGGCGACAACCAGAGGCTGACGCACAATCATGCGCAGCGTGTCGCGACCGAAAAAGTCTTCAAGAGAGCGGCCGTTCACTTCAATATTGCCACTGCCCGGCTTGATAAAGACACGGGCGGCAGATGATTTGCGGCGGCCGGTACCATAATTGTATGTTGCTGACATAATCGCCTTCCGTTAAATATCCAGTTCCTGGGGCTGCTGCGCCGAATGAGGATGCTCATCGCCCGCATAGACCTTCAGCTTCTTGAACATGGCACGCCCTAGGGGGCCACGCGGCAGCATTCCCTTAACGGAATGCTCGATCACCCGCTCGGGATGCCGATCAATCATCTGCTCAAAGTTCAGGGAGCGCAGACCACCCGGGTAACCAGTGTGGCGATAGTAACGCTTGGCAGATGCCTTCTTGCCGGTTACACGCACTTTTTCTGCATTGATCACAACGATGTAATCACCCGTGTCGACGTGGGGCGTAAACTCCGGCTTGTGCTTGCCCCGCAGACGACGGGCGATTTCTGTAGAGAGACGGCCGAGCGTCTTGTCCGTGGCATCGACCACAAACCAATCACGCTTGACGCTTTCTGGTTTCGCACTCAAAGTCTTCATGAATCCCGCCTTCAAATAATTATCTGGCCCTGTCCGCTTACCCTTTCGGGACGGAGAGAGCTGTTAAGCCAGGTATTTTCCGAGATGATGCATCGGGGCTGGGGTGCACCACCTCTCGAAAAGCCAGGGCGCGCATTATACTCAACCCCCTGCGGCCTGCCAACCCCCAGAGTGTCAACTCCACGCGCCCCAAAACAGGACCTCAGTGTTTTGCCGGATCTGGCGGGCTATGCGGTCGCTGGGTTCGGGGCGCAGCTTGCACAGCTGATCAAAAATCAACTTCAGGTTCAGTGGCGTGTTCTGCCCCTTCGCTACCCCAGCCGGGGGCATGTCCGGCGCGTCCGTCTCCAGAACCAGCGCCTCCAGCGGCAGACGCTGAATCGCCTCGCGGGTGCGTCTGGCGCGGGGATAGGTAATGGCACCGGAAACCCCTATAAACAGCCCTCGGGACCAGAGTTGATCGGCCTGCTGCCAGCTGCCATTGAACGCATGCAGCAGACCCGGCCCGCTAAACCTTTTCTCTCGCAGTAGCGCGACCACCATGTCATGAGTCCGCACCGAGTGAATCAACAACGGCAGGGAATGGCGCCGCGCCAGCTCGATCTGCCCCGCAAAAAAAGGCTCCTGAATCTCAAGCGCGCCGCGCAGGCGGTCCAGGCCGCACTCACCTATAGCCAAGCAGCGTGGGTGACGTTGCGCCAGCAGCCCCTCGAGCCGAACCAGGACATCGTCGGCCACATCATCCACCCACCATGGATGGACTCCGGGCGCAAACCATAGCCGAGCATCTTCTTCGGCGAGCTGCTGAATCCTGCCCCAGTTCGAAGGAGCAACGCCGGGCATAACAATGGCTTCCAGACCAAAGCCGGCGGCCTCGTCCAGAATCTCGTCACGGCGCCCATCAAACACCGGAAAATCGAAATGGCAGTGGGCGTCGATAAAACGCTGCATGGCTAGGGCTCTTCTCAGCGCTCCTTGGTCTTATGGAAGCGCACTTCCGGATTGCGCTCCTCAGCCAGCTGCAGGTTCACCATGGTGGGAGCGATATAGGTCAGATTATCACTGCCATCCAAAGCCAGGTACTCCTGATTCTTGCGCTGGAACTGCTCCAGAATTCGGGGATCGTCACAATGAACCCAGCGCGCCGTGGCCACGTTGATCGGCTCGTACATGGCATCCACTTTATATTCGTCCTTCAGACGCGCCACCACCACATCAAACTGCAGCACCCCGACGGCTCCGACAATCAGGTCGTTGTTCTTCATGGGCCGGAAAACCTGGACCGCCCCCTCTTCGGAGAGCTGGATCAGCCCTTTCTGCAACTGTTTCGCCTTCATCGGATCCTTGAGCTGAATGCGGCGGAACAGTTCCGGCGCGAAATTGGGAATCCCCGTGAACCGGAAGTCCTCGCCTTCCGTGAAGGTATCGCCAAGCTGGATGGTGCCGTGGTTGTGCAGACCGATGATGTCCCCGGCGAAGGCTTCCTCGGCCCGCTCCCGATCCCCCGCCATGAAGGTCAGAGCATCACTGATGCGAACATCCTTGCCCTGGCGCACATGATGGATCTTCATCCCCTGCCGATAACTTCCCGAGACAACCCGCAGAAAGGCAATACGGTCCCGGTGCCTGGGATCCATGTTCGCCTGAATCTTGAACACGAAGCCCGAGAAACGCTCCTCATCGGCAGCCACCTGCCTCGTTGTCGTCTCACGGCCCTGAGGCTTTGGAGCCCACTCAACCAGGCCGTCCAGCATATGGTCCACACCAAAGTTCCCAAGGGCCGTACCAAAGAATACCGGAGTCAGTTGGCCGGCAAGAAACTCATCAAGATCAAACTCATGGGATGCCCCTTGCACCAACTCAATCTCATCCCGCAGCTCCTGCGCGTAGCTTCCCAGCGCCTCGTCCAGCTCCGGGTTGTCCAGGCCCTTGATGATCCGGCTGTCCTGAATACGATCGCCCTTGCCGGACTGGTACAGAATCACCTCGTCATGCAGCAGGTGATAGACACCTTTGAACTGCTTGCCCATCCCGATCGGCCAGGTCACCGGGGCACAGGCAATTTTCAGGACGTCCTCCACCTCATCCATCAGCTCAACCGCATCACGCACATCGCGATCCAGTTTGTTCATAAACGTCAGAATGGGCGTATCCCGAAGCCGCGTGACCTCCATCAGCTTGATGGTCCGCTCCTCTACCCCCTTTGCGGCATCGATGACCATGAGGCATGAATCGACGGCCGTCAGTGTGCGGTACGTGTCCTCGGAGAAGTCGGCATGCCCTGGAGTATCCAGAAGATTGACCAGGCAGTCCTGATAAGGGAACTGCATGACGGAGGTAGTCACGGAAATCCCCCGCTCCTTCTCCATCTCCATCCAGTCCGACTTGGCGTGCTGACCGGATTTCTTTCCCTTCACGGTGCCGGCGCGCTGAAGTGCGTCCCCGAACAGAAGTACCTTCTCGGTAATGGTCGTTTTACCCGCGTCGGGGTGCGAGATAATGGCAAAAGTACGGCGCTTGGCCACTTGTTGGGAAAGATCAGTCATTAGGTATCCAGAAAATCACGAATCGATATAAGAACGGCGGCAGATTATAACAGCCCGGGCGCCTCGGAGTCGCTCCCCAATGCCAGCAGCATAACCTGGGCATCTTCCCTGCCCTTCGGATCGGGATAATACTCCGGACGCCGTCCGCAGCGCTCAAATCCCTCCGATGCGTAGAGTGCAAGAGCTCCGTGATTCGATACCCGGACCTCCAGCAGCACCTTGCTCGCTCCGGATTGTTGCGCGCGGGCGATAAGCTGCCGAAGAAGATAGCGCGCCAGCCCCTGACGCCGGAAACGGGAATGAACACAGAGGTTAAGCAAATGGACCTCATCCAGCACCAGGGTACTGATGGCGTAGCCCAGCAGCTCATCCTGCAGCCAGACGCCAAAGCTCAGATAGCCCGACCCGATACTCTCCCTAAAGAGTCTCTCACTCCAGGGAAAGCTGTAGCCGCCGCGCTCGATCTCGACCAGCTGCTCCAGATCCTCGATGGTCAGATCGTGGAATTCCAGTAACTGGTGAGACCAGGAAGGTTGATAGGTTTTTTCCGCCATGCTCAGCCATCCAGCGGGGCTTCTGCCATCCTGGCCTGAAGGCTGCGCCATAGCACGCGCTTTAACCCGCCATCCACTGCCAGGGCCTGGCCGGTGATAAAGCTCGCCTGTGGTGATGACAGCCAGACGATGGTGTCCGCCACTTCTTCGACACGGCCCATGCG
>SLIH01000092.1 GCA_007135745.1 Halomonas sp.
TGGAGACCGAAACCACCAGCGCCGATCTCGACCCGGAACTGGCGGAGATTTTCCTGGAAGAAGCCCATGAACTGGTCGACAGCACCGGTGCCGCGCTCCATGACTGGGTAGAGAATCCAGGCGACACCGAGCTGGCAAAAACACTGCAGCGCGATCTTCACACGCTCAAGGGCGGCGCACGTATGGCCGAGGTAAGCGCCATTGGCGATCTTTCCCATCACCTTGAGGATCTCTTTGAACGGGTGGCCGAAGGACGTCTGCAACTCGGGGAAAACACCGGTGATCTGCTGTTCGCCTGTCACGACGCTCTGGCACGTATGGTGGAGCAGGTCAGTGAACTGAAGCCCTGCGAGGATCCCGAAAAGCTGATCCAGCGCGTGGACGCTCTTATCAAGGGGGAAGCGGCCAGTGCCCCCAAGGCGGAACCCGAAACACAAGCCCAGGCGGAACCTGAAGACGCCGACCATGAAGGCGAAACTCTGGAGCAACCGAAGCCACAGACCACCGCCGAGGCCAGCGACGAACAGGAACTCATCAGCATCTTCCTGGATGAAGCCCGGGACGTAGAGGATGCCATCCGGGAGGCCCTGGAAAGCTGGAAGGCCCACCCCGAAACCGCGGACAGCATTGCCCCCATGCGTGAGGAGCTGAACACGCTCAAGGGCGGTGCCCGCCTGGCGACCCAGAACGTCGTTGCCGAACTCGCCGACGAATGGGACAGCGTACTGGCCAGTGTTATTGACGGGGCTGGCTCCGATGATCAGGCCCTGGCCCTGAGCGAGAAATGCCATCAGACACTGCGCGACATGCTGCAGGCCCTGGAAACCGGTCAGAGCCCGGAAATGCCACCCGGTCTTTTCGACCATCACCGCGAGGAAAGTACTGAGGAGACCGGCGAACTGCTCGGAGACGTGGACCCCGAGGTCCTCGAGATATTCCTGGAGGAAGCCGGCGAGCTCGTCGACAGCCTGGACAATACGCTGGCTGCCTGGGGTAAAGCCCCTGCGGAAGAAGGCGAAAGCTTCAGTCAGGAAGCCCAGCGGGCCCTTCATACCATCAAGGGGGGTGCACGACTGGCCGAGCTGAGCGCACTCGGGGACAAGGCGCACGAATTCGAAAGTCTGCTGATTGCGCTGGAACAGGAAGACAAGCAGCCACAGGAAGACGACTGGAACCGGATCACCACGCTGCATGATGAAATCATCAGCATGGTGGAGCGGGTCCAGCAGGCCTATCAGCAGAAAATAAGCGGTGAAGAGCCGACACCGGCACCTGAGCAACAGGCAACCGAGGCACCGGAAACGCCAGCCCCGGATGAGAGCAAAGAGTCTGGCGAAGCTGCCTCTGCCACACAGCCTCCCGCAGTGGCGGAACCGGACAGTGCGCCTGTGGAACAGGCGAAACCCCCGGCACACGGAGCGCGGGCCCGCGATAAGCGAAAAGCCGAACTGACTCGCAGTCAGCAGGAAACAGTGAGGGTCAATGCCCAGCTGGTCGATGACCTGGTCAATCTGGCCGGCGAGACCAGTATCACCCGTGGCCGGATGGAATCCCAGATCAGCGATTTCAGCCACACCCTGGATGAAATGGCAGCGACCACTGAACGGCTGCGGGAACAGCTGCGGCGAATGGAAATCGAAACCGAAGCGCAGATTGTATTTCGTGCCGAACAGGAACTCGGTCCCGATTATGACCAGGACTTCGATCCCCTCGAAATGGACCGTTATTCCGGTATTCAGCAGCTCTCCCGGGCGCTCACCGAATCCGCTTCGGACCTGGTGGACCTGCGTGAAACCATGGCGGAAAAAGTTCGAGACGCGGAAACCCTGCTGCTTCAGCAGTCACGCACCAACACCGAGCTGCAGGAAGGGTTGATGAAAACCCGCATGGTGCCTTTCTCCTCCATGGTACCGAGACTGCGTCGGATCGTGCGCCAAATCTCCGGGGAGCTGGAGAAGAAGGTCCATTTCGACGTCAACAATGCCGAGGGTGAGCTCGACCGGACCGTTCTGGAACGCATGGTAGCCCCGCTTGAGCACATGCTGCGTAACGCCATAGACCATGGCATAGAATCCGCCGATCAACGCAGGAAATCGAAGAAGCCCAAGACCGGTCACGTCACGCTGGACCTGACCCGGGAAGGGGGCGAAGTGGTGCTGCGTCTGCAGGACGACGGTGCCGGCATCAGCATCGAAAAGGTCCGGGAAAAAGCCATACGCCAGGGTCTGCTGGGCAAGAACGAACACCTCAGCGACCGCGAAATCCTCCAGTTCATCCTCCAGCCGGGCTTTTCCACCGCCCAGGCCGTAACGCAGATCTCCGGTCGTGGTGTGGGCATGGACGTCGTGGCCAGTGAGATCAAGCAGCTTGGCGGCAGTCTCGATATTGATTCCAGCTTCGGACATGGCACGACCTTCACCGTTCGTCTGCCGTTCACTGTCTCGGTCAACCGGGCCCTGATGGTGACCATTGGCGAGGACTACTACGCCATCCCGCTCAACACCATCGAAGGCATTGTGCGGGTCAGCACGTACGAGCTGGAAGAATACTACCAGCCCGATGCACCTCTTTATGAATACGCCGGGGAACAGTATCGACTGCAGTACCTTGGGGCGCTGCTCAACTCCGAGCACCAGCCCAAACTCCAGGGTCAGGCTCTGCCCCTGCCGGTGATCCTGGTGCGCGGCGCCGAGCAGCCCATGGCCCTGCAGGTGGACAGCCTCATGGGCAGCCGGGAAATCGTGGTTAAATCCCTGGGACCCCAGTTTGCCAGCGTGCGCGGTGTCTCCGGCGCCACCATTCTGGGTGACGGCAACGTCGTGGTGATTCTTGATCTGCCGGCCATGATCCGGGGCGACATCCTTGCCCAGCGCCAGCGGATGCTCGCTACGGTCGATACCCGGGAAACACCCCGGGATCAGCGGCCTACAACGGTTATGGTGGTGGACGACTCCGTTACCGTACGCAAGGTCACCTCGCGATTGCTGGAACGTCACGGCATGGAGGTGTTGCTGGCTAAAGATGGTCTGGATGCGGTGGGTCAGCTTCAGGACCATCGTCCCGACGTGGTACTTCTGGATATCGAGATGCCGCGTATGGACGGTTTCGAAGTCGCCAGCTTCATACGCCATGATGAAGGCCTGAAGGACGTCCCCATCATCATGATCACCTCCCGTACCGGAGACAAACACAAGGACCGGGCCACCGCCATTGGTGTCAATCGATACCTGGGCAAGCCCTTCCAGGAAAAGGAGCTGCTTGACACCATCATGGAAATGGCCGGGGTTGAGGCATGACAGCCCAGCGTACCGTCGCCATCATCTCGGATGATGTGCTGCAGCGTCATCGGCTGCAGCAGGCGGTAGGAAAATACGGCATGGAAGTGGGCTTCATAGGTGACCCGGAACGCTTTGTCCGCGAACCCACGGAGCCTTCCGTCTGTCTCTCCATCGTTGAGCTCAACGATGAGGACGACTACCCGGAGATGCTGGAAAAACTGCTCGCCGACGAAAACTGTACGGTTCTTTTCGGACCGGGTCAGGCCCCGGAACCCGGCCGCCAGGACTATGTGCGCTGGGAAAGGCGCCTGTTCAGCAAGCTGCAGGATCATTTCGGGGCACTGGAGACCCTGGACTCCCAGGATTCCATCGAGGCACTGGCCGAGGAGCCTCATAGCACAACGGAAATTCCACTGCCGACCTGGATCCGGCCGGTGACAGAGCCGACGCCTGCCACTGAGGTGTGGATTCTGGGCGCCTCCCTGGGTGGCCCCGCGGCGGTCAAGGAATTCCTTGATCGCCTTCCGGCCGGCCTGCCGGTAGCCTTTGTCTACGCGCAGCACATCGACAGCCATTTCAGTCGGGTCCTGAGCCAGGTTCTGACCCGTCACGCCCATTACCATCTGGTGCAGGCGCACGCCGGAAATGTCCTGCGCTGCGGCGAAGTGCTTCAGATCCCGGTGGATAATGAGCTGCTGCTGGACGAAGAGGGAGGCATTGAGCTGCGTGATGATCCCTGGCCAGGCCCTTACGGTCCTTCCATCGACCAGGTAATGATCAACATCGCACGCCAATTCGGGGCCAACTGCCATGCCATTCTGTTCAGCGGCATGGGCAATGACGGGGCCATCGCCGCCCCGGTACTTCAACAGCAGGGAAGTCAGATCTGGATCCAGTCGCCGGAGTCCTGTGCCAGCGGCGCCATGCCCGAGTCGGTCGCGGCGACCGGATGCACCAGCTTCCAGGGAACCCCGTCAGAGCTGGCCGCCCAATTGGTGCGCACCATTGAAGAACACTGCCTGCTCAATGACCGAAACGAATACAATTCCGCCTGAGCCCGCAAGGATAATCCATTATGGCCGAGACAAATACCGAGCTTCTGTCCTGCGTTCTGATTCCGGTAAAAGACCAGACGTTACTGCTGCCCAACGTGTCCATTGCCGAAATCGTCGATTATGCCGACCTGAACCCTGACACCAGTGATCGGGACTGGCTATTGGGTCATTTCGGGTGGCGCGGCCTGCACCTTCCGGTATTGTCCTGGGAAGCCGCCAACGGCGGCTCGCCCACTGAGCCGGACGGCCAGCGCGGTCGCATTCTGGTACTGAACACGGTGACGGATGCCAA
>SLIH01000324.1 GCA_007135745.1 Halomonas sp.
TCCGCATACCCCAGGCGCATTTTGGCGGTCACCGGGGTGGTGGAAGGGGTCGCGCTGCGCACGGCCCGAACCACCTGATAGAGCGTTTCCGGTTCGTCGAGAAGCACCGCACCGCCGCGATGGCGGTTTACGGTTTTCGCCGGGCAACCGAAATTGAGGTCAATCACGGGCGCGCCCAGCCCCGCGGCGTGCGCTGCATTCAACCCCAGAAGTTCCGGGTGGCTGCCGAGCAACTGGACATGGACCGGTGTGCCGTTGTCGGTACGCCAGTTCTGATCGAGCTCTGGTGCAAGTCGGCGATAGACCTTGGTGGGCAGGCGCACATCAGTCACACGGACGAACTCTGTGACGCAGTGCTCGAGACCACCAATGCGAGTGAGAAGGCGGCGCATGAGCGGGTCCACAAGACCTTCCATTGGGGCCAGGGCTATCGACGACATGAGTTTCCGGTTTCCAGACTTTTATTCAGGGGTGGGGTGGTCTGCCTTAGCTGGCAAGAATATCACAGCATAGTACCTGGGTTTCCCCGTTCCGATGAAACGCGCGGGAGAGTGTAATGCACATATGGGCCCCGGTCACGGACAGATAGGGCCGGGTAACCTGCAGTTCGCCCGGGTGTTGGAGGGCGCGGCGCAGATAGTGCTGGCGGTACCAGTCGGCTTGGGCGGTATTTTCCAGAGGACGGAAGCGAGGGTCGGGGGGGTGAGCCACCGGATCGGCAAGCAGGCTGTCACCACGTTGGACGCCGTCCGGGCCAATCAGGTAGCAGCGTGAGACGGTGTGGTGGTCTCTCAGGGGCGCACAGGCTTTGCCAAAGCATTCGCCCTGCTGAAGCGCGGCAATAACGCGCTCGAAGCGGTGGCTGAAAAAACTGGCAATGCTGTGTGTCGGGTCGGATTGACTTTTCTTGTTGTTCTTGTAGTCGTTAAGCAGCGCTTCAAAATCGGTATCTGTGGCCACAGCTTCATGCAGCGACGTACTGGGACGGAAAAAGAAGTAGCCCTGCACAAAATCCACGCCGGCATCGACAGCGATCAACGCCTGATCCCGAGTTTCCACGCCTTCAAGCAGCACAAGGCATCCGGATTCATGCAGCAGCGAGACGATGCCCTTTAGGATCTGTCGAGTGCGCTTGTCATCGGTTGCCCGAACCAGCATCTGGCGATCCAGCTTGACGATATCGGGGCGCAGGTTCCAGATTCGCTCAAAGTTGGAATGGCCAGCTCCGAAATCATCGATGGCCGTCAGACAGCCGAGGGAATGGTAGTAATTGACGGTCTCCCGCAACTGCGCGGCATCATCGGTGGGCTGTTCCACGATTTCCAGCACCACGCGGTGAGGTGGAAAGCCCGTGTGTTCCAGCAGTTTTCCAAAAAAGGAGTCGTGTTGAAGGCCGCTGGCCACAGATTGCGGAGAAACGTTGAGGAACAGCCAGTTAACGTCATCCGGAATGGCGTGGAAGTTGCGAACATGCAGTGCCCGGCAAAGTCGATCCAGGAGGAGATTGTCGGGCTGCTCAGAGGCCAGTTGAAAGAGGTGTGGCGGGAGAACCGGTGAGTCGTCCGGGTCAAAGGCACGGATCAGCGCTTCATAGCCGACGATGCGTTTATGGGAAATGCTGAAAATAGGCTGCAACGCGGTGCGCAGCGTCAGGCCCTGAAAGGTCCCGATCCACTGACCACGGTCACGTCGGAGCAAATGGTCGACCCTGTTCAGGTCAACACCAGTGCCAGATTGATCTAAAGGTGGCATCGTCTGTCAACACCGAAAACGAAATCCGAATACAGCACATATGGCTCGTCTTCCTGACAGCCGGGCGTGTCGGCCCGGCACCAAAGCGTTCTGGCACCTGGTCCAGATTCCGACATGACGCCGATGGAACCTGTCCTGTTGTTGTACCAGCTCGGGATTCTGCCAAGACAGCCGCCGGATTGCCAGTTTTGATTGCGAAAAAATGTTAGGCCAACTGCCTGAATCTAAAGAAATGTGGCCTCAGGTTACCAATGTTCAGTTTTTCTGAACCTAAACCGCAAAACTTTTCTGTTTCACTCAATACCCATAGCTCGCTAATCTGAATACTGCAAATTGAAGGATCCTCCGGATGGAAAGGGAGCGTGCCGGATGCCATGGAAAAATGCTCATGATCGTTATGGCGTGGTCGCCATGATTTTCCACTGGGGAATAGCCCTTACTGTTTTCGGACTTTTTGGGGTGGGGCTGTACATGGTGGATCTGAGCTATTACGACAGCCTCTACAACAAGTTGCCGCACTGGCATCGAAGCACAGGGGTTCTGCTTGCCTTTGCGTTGGTATTGCGGCTGTTATGGCGTTTCTGGTCACCACCTCCGACGCCCCTTTCCAGTCACACCATCATGGAACGGCGTCTGGCAGCGGCCATGCATTGGGTCCTTTACCTGCTTCTGTTCGGCATGGTGATCAGTGGTTACCTCATTTCGGTGGCTGACGGGCGCGGGTTCTCCGTTTTCGGGTGGTTTGAGATGCCGGCGCTGATTGAACGCAGGCCCAATCTGGAGGATACGGCCGGAGATATTCATGAATGGCTGGCCTGGACTTTGATCGTTCTGGTGGCCATGCACGCAGGTGCGGCGTTGAAGCATCACTTCATTGACCGTGACGCCACGCTCAGGCGTATGCTTGGGCGTGGAAAATAAGCTGGAAACAGTAAGAGGGAGTATAGAATGAATTTCATGAAAAATACTGGAAAATCATTTGCTGCGGCAGGTCTTGCCCTGGCCCTTGCGGTGCCGGCAGCCCAGGCGGATGAACGCAGTGGCACCTACAAGTTTGACCGTGAAGGGCAGCACCAGTTCGTTCAGTTTCGCATCAGTCACCTTGGCTTCAGTTACCTTTACGGTCGCTTCAACGACTTCGATGGGGAGTTCCATTTTGACGGCGAGAACCCGGAAAACTCATCCGTATCCGTGACGGTTCAGACCCGGAGTGTGGACAGCAACCACTCCGAACGGGATCGTCACATCCGTGACGAGGACTTCCTGTACGTCAGTGAGTACCCGCAGGCCACGTTCGAAAGCACGTCAGTCGCGATGCACGATGAGGACCGCGCGACTGTCACGGGTGACCTTACGCTGCGTGGTGTCACCCGAGAGGTGGATCTGGATATGGAACTGGTAGGATACGGCGACGATCCGTGGGGCAACTATCGCATGGGCTTTGAGGGGCACACGACCTTGAAGCTGGATGATTTCGGGATCCCCGAGGAGCTGCCGGAGGCGGACGAACTCAAACTGATTCTGTCTGTTGAGGGTATTCGTCAGTAATACATGGGTTCAGTGGTGGTCAGCGGTGTGATGCCCTGCATTGCGCCGCTGGCGTGCACTGCGAAGGGAAACGATAAACACCAGTAGTGTCACCCCGCTACTGGCCAGTGCGTACAAGCCAACATCAATCAGTTGGCCAGCCCACACGTATTCCACCCCCACGATGAGAATGAACGTCATCAGGCCCACTCCAAAAGCCTGAAAAAGAGCAATAGTAATTTCACTGCGGCTCATGGATGTGTCTACTCCAGCGCGTTCGGGCAGTGATTGGGAAAGATCCATTCGTTTTCGTATCCGGCCTTGTGTGTTCATGGCGGCTTTGCTGCCGCAACCCGGCGCCAACAGCCTTTGTCACCGGGTGCCGGTCGTGCGCCACTGTCAAAGGTTAGGGGAGATCGTGTCGGTGTGGTATTCGGGAAATCCACTATCGCGGTTTGGTCTCCGGGCCGCGGCTCCCTATAATGGCTCCTTTGCCGGAAGACAGATCGGGTAAACCCATACCAAGCAGGGGCTCTTATGCCGGAATTCGAAACAACGGACGACGGGCTGGAACGCGTTGCTCTGAAGGAATACACGGAAAAAGCGTACCTGGACTATTCCATGTACGTCATTCTCGATCGTGCCTTGCCACATCTGGGTGACGGATTGAAGCCCGTACAGCGCCGTATTGTCTATGCAATGTCGGAACTCGGGCTCACCGCCGCCGCCAAATACAAGAAGTCGGCGCGAACCGTGGGGGACGTACTGGGTAAGTTCCATCCTCACGGCGACAGTGCCTGTTACGAGGCCATGGTGCTGATGGCCCAGCCCTTTTCCTATCGTTATCCGCTGGTCGACGGTCAGGGGAACTGGGGCAGCCAGGATGATCCCAAATCCTTTGCCGCCATGAGGTACACGGAGGCCCGTCTGGGGGCCTTCGCCGAGGTGCTCCTGAGTGAGTTGGGGCAGGGCACGGTGGATTGGGTGCCCAACTTTGATGGCACCATGAATGAGCCCTCGACCCTGCCGGCGCGTGTGCCCCACGTGCTGCTTAATGGCACCACAGGCATCGCTGTGGGTATGGCGACGGATATACCGCCCCATAATCTGCGTGAGGTGGCCTCAGCCTGCATTCGCCTTCTGGATGAGCCGGACACTACCCTGGAGGAACTCTGCGAGCATGTTCCTGGTCCGGATTTCCCCAGCGGGGCGGAAATCATTTCGTCCCGGGCGGACCTGCAACAGATCTACAGAACCGGCCGCGGATCCCTGCGTATGCGCGCCTGCTGGCAGAAGGAAAACGGGGATATCGTCATCACCGCGTTGCCCCACCAGGTGTCCGGAA
>SLIH01000132.1 GCA_007135745.1 Halomonas sp.
GGATGGTGCCCCAGTGCATGCCGATCACCTCCCGGGCGCCGAGGGTCTCCGCAATGTGCAGCGCTTCTTCCGGAGTGGCGTGCACACAGTGCATCAGCCGTCTGGGCTCGTAGGCACCAATGGGCACCAGAGCCGTATCCACCGCACCCAGAAACGCGCTCACTTCCCGGAAAACCGGCCCCCAGGCCGTATCGCCGGCAAAATAGATGCACCGCCCCGCGCCTCTTATGGAGAAACCACACCACAGGGTCCGGTTCTGATCCAGAAGCCCCCGGCGTGACATATGAATGGCTGGCAAGGCCGTGACCTCCAACGCTTCGCAGGCCAGGGACTGATACCAGTCCAGCTCCGTGACCCGCTCGAAACCACACGCCCGTGCCAGGCCGCCAAGCCCCAGGGGAACCAGCACATGCGCCGATGGAAAACGTCCGGCCAGGGCCCTGAGACTGTCCCGGTCGAAATGATCATAATGGTTGTGGGAAACCAGGATGGTATCGATCCGGGGCAACTGGTTTACACGCAACGCGGGGGGGACCTGCCGACGGGTCGTTGCCGTGGGCACCGGCGAGGCATAATCACTGAGGAAGGGGTCTGTCAGTACCCGATGCTCGCCCAGCCGAATCAGAAAACAGGCATGCCCCAGCCAGGTCAGCGCACAGTCCCCGGTAGCCCTCTGCAACCCGGTAAAGACATCGGATTCACTCAGGCAGTGGTCCCGCCCCAACGCCTCACGCCGGTTGCGGTTGCGCCAGAGATCGGTCACAAAATTTGCCCAGGCCGCTGCAACCCCCGGGGTAGGCCTGTGCCAGGCCGGATTCCCCGGCGGGTTCCGGAATCCGTGGGGGGTATGATGGGGACGGCTGGGATCATACCAGGGGTTGCCGCCCCTCATACTCAGTACTCCGCCCCCAGAGCCTGGGCCCGGCGGCGAGTGGCATCAAGCTGGTCATTGCGCGGTGGCGTCCACCCCTGGAGGTTCTTCTCGATGAGTGCCCCGAGCGCATCCAGGTGTTCTTCGTCGGCGTTGAGTGCCGGAATATAGCCAAAGGATTCCCCGCCGGCTTCGATGAAATACTCGCGGTTCTCCTCATCGATTTCTTCAATGGTCTCCAGACAGTCCGCAGAGAATCCCGGGCAAGCCACCTGGACATGCTTCACGCCCTGTCCTGGCAATGATTTCATGGTGTCGTCCGTGTAGGGCTGAAGCCATTCTTCCCTGCCAAAGCGCGACTGGAAGGTGGTCATGTATTCGTCGTTGGAAAGGCCCAGACGCGCCGCCAACAGCCTCGAGGTCTTATGGCATTCGCAATGGTAGGGGTCGCCGTCGAGGAGGTAGCGTTTTGGCACGCCGTGATAGGAGAGTACGAGTTTTTCGGGTCGGCCATGCTCCGTCCAGTATTTTTCAATGCTGCGAGCGAGGGCCTCGATGTAGGGTTCAAAATCATGGTAGTGGCTCACGAATCGCAGGTCGGGCAACCAACGCCGCTTCTGGAAATCCTGGGCCAGGGCATCGAAGGTCGAACCCGTCGTGGACGCCGAATACTGTGGATAGAGCGGCAGCACCAGCAATTGGCGCACGCCGCGCCGCTGCAGGTCATCCAGAGCGGACGCGATACCCGGATTGCCGTAACGCATCGCATAGGCGACTTCAACGTGCTCGCCGTAACGGAACCGCAGCCGTTCCCTCAGGCCCTCACATTGCTGTTGGGTGTACAGCAGAAGTGGCGAACCCTGCTCGGTCCAGACGCTTCGATAAGCCTCGGCCGATTTTTTCGGGCGCGTACGCAGAATGATCCCGTGCAGGATGATCCACCAAAGCAACCTGGGTTTCTCGATGACCCTTGGATCCGAGAGGAATTCATCCAGATAACGCCGCAACGCAGAGGTGGTGGGGGCATCGGGTGTGCCCAGGTTGGTAATCAAAACACCCAGCTTGGCCGGCTGATCGTGTGTAAATGTCTCGCTGATGCCCTGATAGTGCATACTATCCCCTTTAAAGACGGAAACCTGCAGTGAATACGCATAGCCGGCGCATCCGGTTCTCCGTTGATACCATTGCCGCAACCCCATCTCAATGCTTTTTCGGCACAGGGCGTGAAATTTCACCGCCAAACGCGTTATGCTGGCTGGTCCATGCATAAACTGAACAATCTGGAGTTTTCTATGACAATCACCAGGCTCTTGGCCATCGCCCTATTTACCCTCGCCCTGGCGTTGCCCGCCACGGCTCAACAGATGGGTCAGCAGCAGGGCGACCAGGTAGACCAACTGGCCGAGATGATCGATCTCAGCGAAGATCAGCAGCAGGAAATCCGGGCCATCCTCGAGGACATGCAGGACGGCATCGCTCAGAAACAGCAGGAAATCCAGCAGCTGCAGCAGCAGCTTGACGGACACATCGGTCCGGATTTTGACGAGAGCGCCATCCGCGAAGATGCCCAGCGTCTGGGTGAGCTGACCGCTGAAATGACCACTCAGAGCATCCTGCTCCAGGCCAAGGTGGAAAATGTGTTCACCGAGGAGCAGCGCGAAGAGCTGGAACGTCAGATCCAGCAGCAGCAACAGCAGATGCAGCAACAGATGCAGCAGCAGGGCCAGCAGCCCATGCAGTAAGGCTGTCCTGTGGGGCCGCAGATCCCTGCGGCCCCACTGTCGCGCTACAGAACCCCTGCATCCAGTCCCGCCGCCATATAGAGGCCAAGCTCCTCACACTGCGCCAGAAACTGCTCGTCGAATTCACCCCGGCATAACAGCGGATCCTGAACGGCCCGCCAGCGCAGCCCCGTGGTGATGGAGTCTATGGCACGCAATGTTCCCGTGCCGTCGCGTCCCGCACGCACGTAGGTAGCAAAAGGTAAGCCCTGGGTCCTCTCCAGGCAGGGATAATAGCAGCGGTCAAAAAAATCCTTGAGCGCGCCACTCATATACCCGAGATTTTCGGTGGTCCCGAGGATCAGGGCATCCGCCTCCAGAACATCCTCGGGCACCGCTTCCAATGGCGGCACATGCCGTACCCCCACATTCTCGATGTCCTCATGCCGGGCACCCCGCATTACCGCTTCAACCATGCGCTGGGTATTGGGAGAGGGGGCATGGGCAATGATCACCAACTTCCTGGCCTTATCACCTTCAGCAACCATGCTCTGGGCTCCTTGCTGGATCTACAGTTACAAGAATGGGCATCCTCCAACGGCCTTGCAACAGCCTCAGAGATAGGGTGAAAGGAGTCGTGCCATGCCATTGCGCATCCTTACTGGCCAGGCCGCCGTGGTGAGATCGTCCAGGCTGAGCCGCTCGGCCTGGGCCAATCGCTGGTCGATCAGGAACTCCAGCCTTTGACAGAAACTTTGGTCGTAGCACTCCAGGTTACACTCAAAATTAAGCAACAGACTGCGGGGATCCCAGTTCGCCGAGCCAACCAGGCTCCAGCTGCCGTCCACTGTAAAAAGCTTGCTGTGATCGAAGGGGCCTGGGCTGTACCAGACCCGAACCCCCCAGCGCAGCAGGGATTCCAGCTGCGCGCGACAGGCCCAGTCAACCACCGGCAGATTGTTCTTCAGCGGCAGCAGTACATCCACCGTGGCTCCGCGCAGTGCCGCCGTTCGCAACGCATCCTGAAGGGTGACATCAGGCAGGAAATACGGAGTGACAATGCGCACATGGTGACGTGCGACCGACAGTGCCCCGACAAGCAGCTGGCGCAGGGTATCAAAATTTTCGTCCGGGCCATCGGCCACCACCCTAGCCAGAGTCGGACCCGGTGCGTAGGGATCGGGGAACCACAGCGAACCACTGAGCCGTTCCCGGGAAGCGAAGTTCCAATCCTCGGCAAAGAGCGTCTGCATCTCCGCAACCGTGGGCCCTTCCACCGAAAAATGAATATCCCTTATGGGATGCCGGGGTGCGGTTTCAACGCAATGCCCCGCCGAAATGTTCATGCCACCGGTGAAACCGAGCAGACCATCAACCACCAACAACTTACGGTGATTGCGCAGGTTCATGAAGGGCATGGCCAGCGGCGCGCGCGGCGGCATGAAACGGGCAAAGGGCACCCGCTGACGCTTGAGTTCCCCCACGATCGAAGGGAAGGAATAGCGCAGACCCACGGCATCCACCAGCACGCGCACGGCCACACCACGGCTGACCGCCTGCCCCAGAGCACGGGCAAAGTCACGGCCCACGGAATCGTTATTGAAGATATAGGTGCTGAGCGTGATGCTGTGAGCGGCGTGGGTAATGGCTTCCAGCATTCGGGGATAGGCTTCATCGCCATTAACCAGCGGAATGATCCGGTTTCCACTCAACAGTGGCTGACGTGAGACCGCATTGGCCAGCCGGGCCAAGGGAAGAAGATCATTGACTACCGCTCCTTCCAGTTCGGCCGGCTCATAGACCCGAACCGCATGCCCCTGGCTGACGCGGGGCATATCACGGCGCAGCTCCGTGGCGCGGCGACGAATGCGGTTGATGCCGAACACCAGATACAGCAACGGCCCCACCAGGGGCACAAGCCAGATCACACCCACCCAGGCGACGGCGGCGCGACTGTCCTGTTTGTACAGGATGGTGTGTACCGATGCGGCCACCGCAGCCGCTATATAAAGGGCACCGAAAA
>SLIH01000002.1 GCA_007135745.1 Halomonas sp.
CTGGACCCGCTGCAGTACGATCTGCTGTTCGAGCGTTTCCTCAATCCGGAGCGGGTCTCCATGCCAGACTTTGACGTGGACTTCTGCATGGAAGGCCGCGACCGCGTGATCAACCACGTGGCCGAGCTCTACGGCAAGAATGCGGTGTCCCAGATCATCACCTTCGGCACCATGGCGGCCAAGGCCGTGGTACGGGATGTGGCGCGGGTGCAGGGCAAGTCCTACGGGCTGGCGGACAAGATGTCCAAGATGATTCCCTTCGATCCGGGCATGACGCTGGCCCGGGCGCTGGAGGAAGAGCCCCAGCTGGGGGAGTTCCTGGAGCAGGACGAGGAAGCCCAGGAAATCTGGGATATGGCGGAGAAGCTTGAAGGGGTCTGTCGTAACGCCGGCAAACACGCCGGGGGCGTGGTGATTGCCCCCACCAAGCTGACCGACTTTGCCCCGCTCTACTGTGAAGAAGCCGGCGGCAGCGTGGTGACCCAGTTCGACAAGAATGACGTGGAGGAAGCCGGACTGGTCAAGTTCGACTTTCTCGGGCTGCGTACCCTGACCATTATCGACTGGGCCCTGCAGCGGGTGAACGCACGCCGTCGCGTGGAAGGGCAGGATGAGATCGACATCGATGAGATTCCGCTCGATGACAAGCCCTCCTTCGAGCTGCTCAAACGCGCCGAAACCACGGCGGTGTTCCAGCTGGAATCCCGGGGCATGAAGGATCTGATCCGTCGTCTGAAGCCGGACAGCCTGGAGGACATGATCGCCCTGGTGGCGCTGTTCCGTCCGGGGCCGCTGCAATCCGGCATGGTGGATGACTTCATCGACCGCAAGCACGGGCGGCAGAAGGTGGCCTACCCGCATCCGGATTTCCAGTACGAGGGGCTCAAACCGGTGCTGGAACCCACTTACGGCATCATCCTGTACCAGGAGCAGGTGATGCAGATCGCCCAGGTCATGGCCGGTTACACGCTCGGCGGCGCCGACCTGCTGCGCCGAGCCATGGGCAAGAAGAAAGTCGAGGAGATGGAGAAGCAGAAGCAGATCTTCCTCGATGGCTGCGAAAACAACGGTATCAGCAAACATCTTGCCGAGAACATCTTCGATCTTGTTGAGAAGTTCGCCGGTTACGGCTTCAACAAGTCGCACTCCGCCGCCTACGCCCTGGTTTCCTACCAGACCCTGTGGCTGAAGACCCACTACCCGGCCGAGTTCATGGCCGCGGTGCTTACCGCCGATATGCAGAACACCGACAAGGTGGTCACGCTGGTGGAAGAGTGCCGCAACATGAAGCTGGATCTGGTGCTGCCCAGCGTCAATGTCAGTGAGTACGAATTTACCGTGAACGACAACGGCCAGGTGGTTTACGGCCTGGGCGCCATCAAAGGGCTCGGTGAGGGCCCGATTGAAAGCATTGTTGAAGCCCGCCGGGAAGGCGGCGCCTACAAGGACATGTTCGATTTCTGCGCCCGGGTGGATATGCGCCGGGTGAACAAGCGCGCCATCGAAGCGCTGATCCGTGCGGGCGCCCTGGATGGCCTGGGCCCCAGCCGGGCGAAGATGATGGCCAGCATCGAAAAAGCGGTACAGCAGGCCGGACAACTCAGCCGCAACGCCAACGCCGGCATGACGGATCTCTTTGGCGAGAACCTGGTCTCCACCGGTGACGAGGACCCCTTTGCCGAAGTCGCCCACCTGCGCGAATGGAGTGAAAAGCAACGCCTGCAAGCAGAGAAGGACACCCTGGGCCTCTATCTGACAGGCCATCCCTTCGACGCCTACGAAAAGGAAGTGCGCCAGTTTGCTCCCAACGCCATTGTCAATCTGCGGCCCGGCAAGGGGACCCAGCGCATTGCCGGGCTGCTGGTGGCGGTACGGACCATGAAAAACCGCCGTGGCCAGCCCATGGCCTTTGCCACCCTGGATGACCGCAGCGGGCGCATCGAGGCGACCCTGTTCACGGAGGCGTTCCTGGCCCACCGGGAAGCCCTGCAGCAAGACAACATCCTGATTATGGAGGGCCGCGTGAGTCACGATGATTACTCCGGCTCGCTCAAGATGACGGTAGACAATGTCATGGACATTACCCAGGCACGGCGTCAGTACAGCCGGGGATTGAAACTTGCTCTGGACCGCCCGCGCTGCGCTAATGGGCTGCTGGACGAACTGCAGGAGGTGCTTCACCCCTACCGCGCGCCCGGATGCCCGGTTAAGGTAGACTTTGAGAGCGACAGTGCCCGCACAGTGATTGAACTGGGCGAGAAATGGCAGGTGGATCCAGATGACGAATTACTCTTGAGTCTTCGCCACCTGTTGGGCGACGATCGCGTCACTTTGGTATACGATGAGTAAACGGAATCACGAGCGCGACGGAGCGACATGAACCCTCAATATCTTGATTTTGAACAGCCCATTGCCGAACTGGAGGACAAGATCGAGGAACTCCGGCTGGTGGGCAATGACACGGACATCAACATTACGGAGGAGATCAGCAAACTCCGTAACAAGAGCATCAGCCTGACCGAGAACATTTTTTCCAGCCTGGAGCCCTGGGATATCGCGCGGCTGTCACGCCACCCCCAGCGCCCCTACACGCTCGATTACATTCGCGAGATCTTCACCGATTTCGATGAACTCCATGGCGACCGCAAGTACGCGGACGATCCGGCCATCGTGGGCGGCATCGCCCGCCTGGAAGGCCAGTCGGTGATGGTAATCGGACACCAGAAAGGCCGCCAGATCCGGGATAAGGTGCACCGCAACTTTGGCATGCCCAAGCCCGAAGGCTACCGCAAGGCAGCGCGACTGATGGAGCTGGCGGAGCGTTTCGGGATTCCCCTGCTCACCCTGATTGATACCCCCGGCGCCTACCCCGGCATTGGTGCCGAAGAGCGTGGCCAGAGCGAGGCCATTGCCAGCAACCTGGCGCTGATGTCGAGACTGCGCACACCCATTATCAGCACCGTGATTGGCGAAGGCGGCTCCGGCGGTGCCCTCGCCATCGGCGTCTGTGACCGTCTGTGCATGCTGCAGTATTCCACCTACGCGGTGATTTCACCGGAGGGTTGCGCCTCCATTCTGTGGAAAGACTCCAAATACGCGCCGGAAGCGGCTGCCGCCATGGGCGTCACCGCCGAGCGACTCCATTACCTGGGCGTTGCTGACCGCATGGTGCGGGAACCCCTGGGCGGGGCGCACCGTGATCCCACCCGCATGGCCACCACCCTGCGCGACACGCTGCTGGAGGAACTCAACAACCTGCGCCAGCTCTCCATTGAGGAGCTTCTGGAGAGACGCTACGAACGCCTGACCCGGTACGATGCCAGCCGCTGAGTGGCAGGATCCGTCCCGCTGGCCGGATGATCTACAGGATGCCTTCCAGACCCTGCCCGTGGCACAACGCTGGGTGGTGGCTCTGAGTGGCGGCCTGGATTCCGTGGTTCTGCTGCACTGTCTGGCGGGGTTTGCCCGAACCCGGGCCGTCGCCCTCGAAGCCCTTCACATCCACCATGGATTACAGGATGCCGCAGACGAATGGGAAAACCATTGCCGCACACTCTGCCAGAAGCTCTCCGTTCCACTGACCGTGGAGCATCTCAACCTCAGACCTGAGTCTTCAGACCTGGAAGCGACTGCCCGCCACGCCCGCTATGAGGCCTTCAAGCGGAAACTGAGCGAGGGCGATCTGCTATTGATGGCCCACCACGGCGACGATCAGGCCGAAACCGTGCTGCTGCGACTGCTGCGCGGCAGTGGCGTGCGCGGACTGGCGGGGATGCCCGCAACCCGGGAGCTGGGTGCAGGGCAACTGCATCGCCCGCTGTTGCCTCTGACGCGTGAACGCATCGAATCCCTCGCCCGCGAATGGGATCTCCGCTGGTGCGAGGACCATTCCAACAGGGATCTGCGTTTCGATCGCAACTACCTGCGCCATGAGGTGATGCCCAGGCTCCGAACACGCTGGCCCCGGGCCGTCCAGCGCATCAACCGCAGTGCCAACCACTGCCGTGATGCGGACACCATGCTCAACGAACTGGCGGAGCAGGACCAGGACCTTCACAGATTGAACGACGGCCTGCGGATTTCGGCGCTGAAGCAACTACCCGCCGAACGCCAACAGCTTCTGCTGCGCCACAGCCTGCGCCGGCACGATCTGCAGCCTCCCGGCGAGGCGCAACTGACCACCGGCCTTGAGGCCCTGCTGAACGCCCCCGTCGACGGCGCCCCCGAGCTTCGCGGCCCCGATTACCGGGTGCGCCGTTACCGGGATCGGCTCTGGTGCCTGCCGGATCACGGCCACCAGAACATCAGCACAAGAGAACACTGGCACCCCCAGGAGCCCCTGCCATGGGGAGACACACAGCTCCAGGCAGAAAGCGTTCAGGGGCAAGGCCTGATCGCCGAAGAAACAACCACCTTCAGCGTAACCGGACGACAGGGTGGCGAGCAGATCCAGGCGGAAAACAACCGGCCAAGGCGCCCCCTGAAGAAATGGCTTCAGGAGAACGGGATTCCGCCCTGGGAACGGGAAGCGCTGCCTCTGATCTGGCATGGTGAGGATCTGGTTGCGGTAGCGGATTACTGGATTGCGCCGAACTGGCGTGCCGGCAGGGA
>SLIH01000146.1 GCA_007135745.1 Halomonas sp.
ATTCCAACCTGGCCTACCTGAGGCGCTTGCCCCTGCATCAGCTCAAGATTGACCGTTCACTGATCCAGGAAGCCAATGAATCCCATCACAACCGCTCCATCATCCAGGCGATTATCGGTCTCGCCCGAGCCCTGGAGCTTGAGCTTGTTGCGGAAGGTATCGAAACGGAGGAGCAGCGCATCATGCTACGCGATGAGGGATGTGATCTCGGCCAGGGGTTCCTTCTCGGGCGCCCCGGCCCCGCTGACCAACTTCTTTCCACTCCCACGGATACAACCGGATCCTGATTCACTCAACCGGAGAAAGGGGCGCAGCCCTCTGGTGGCGCCCCTTGATCCAGTTTAACCGGCCAGTTTCACGGCCAACGAGGCCACATGCTGCCCTTGATACCGTGCGATGGTCCGCTCCCGCTCATCGGGCTGCCGCGAGCCATCCCCACCGGCAATGGTCGAAGCCCCGTAGGGCGTACCACCACTGACCTGCGAGATATCGAAAAATTCGGGGATGCCGTAACCCAGGGGAACCAGGATCATTCCATGGTGTGCGCGGGTGGTCCAGGTGGAGGTGATGGTCTGCTCTTCCCCACCTCCGGTCCCCGTGGAGGTAAAGACGCTCGCCAGCTTGCCGTGCAGCGCCCCTTTTGCCCAGAGTCCTCCAGTCTGATCCAGGAAGGTGCGCATCTGGCCGGACATGTTGCCAAAGCGGGTCGGGGTGCCGAACACAATGGCGTCATAATCCGCCAGTTCATTGGGTGTCGCCTCCGGGGCCAATTGATCGGTTTTCCCGCCCGCACTCTGAAACGCCTCGGTATCCATGGTCTCCGGCACCCGCTTCACGGTTACCTGGGCACCGCCCACCGATTTCACTCCCTCGGCCACCTCGTTGGCCATGGTTTCCATATGACCGTACATTGAATAATAAAGTACCAGCACCTTTGCCATGATAAGCCTCCTCACTGAATGGTCTGACGAATTCTGCGCCAGTCGCCTCTCACACTATCAAAATCAGCCGGGGGTGATACCGAAAGGTTTCGACCCATTCCTTCAGAAAAACTGAAGCCCGCGACTGGCAGGGTGGCGGGCTTCAAAAACGGCGGCTAAATATCTTTAGTTCATTGGGTTACATGGGATATAGAAGGTACACAACCGTGACCGTAGCAACGCCACAAATCACATTCATGGGCAATCCCGCACGAATGAAATCAGTAAATTTGAACCCCCCCGGACCGTAGATCATCAGGTTCGTCTGGTACCCCAGTGGCGTGGAGAAGCTCGCGGACGACGCCATCATGACCGTCAGCACGAAAGGCTCCGGAGGGACCCCTGCACCCTGGGTGATGGCAAGCACCACAGGCAGGGTCAGCAGCGCCGCGGCGTTGTTCGTGATCATCTCTGTCATCAGATTAACCAGCGCATAGGTGGCAATCAGCATCAGCAGGTAATCGCCCGCGGTCATGGAGAGCACATAATGGCCCACATAGGCCGCCGCGCCCGTGGTCTCCAGGGCATTACCCAGGGCAAACGAGCAGGCGATGGTCAGCAGCACATGGCCATCAAGGCTGCGCCGGGCCAGGTTCAGGCTCAGGCAGTTGGTGACCAGCATCATCAGCGCGCCCGCCATGGCCGCATTCAACATGCTGGTGGTATTGGTGGCCGCCAGAGCGACCACCCCCACAAGGATGGCCCAGGCCATCCAGGCCTTGCTGTGATCCGGTCGTTCCTCTTCGGTGTCATTGATGAGAAGAAAATCCCGGGAATAACGCTGGCGGCTGACAAATGCCGGGCGCGCTTCCAGCAACAGCGTATCCGCCGGTTCCAGCCGAATATTGCTGAGATTGCCCTCAATACGCCGGCCATTACGGGCCACTGCCAGCACCACCGCACCGTATTTCTCCCGGAAACGGCTTTCACGGATGGTGCTGCCCACGGACAGGCACTCGGGCGAAACCACCGCTTCCACGATCCGGCGTTCCGGAGCCGCCTTGGCCAGCAGGGGCTGCTCTTCGGTGGATGGCACCAGGCCGCGGATCTGGCGCAACTCCATGATGGCTTCCACATCCCCCACGAACACCAGCCGATCACCACTGCGAAGACGCTCTTCGGAAGGCACGGCCGTTACGATGCCCCCCTCGCGCTCAATCTCAACCAGGTAGAGTCCCTGAAGATGACGAAGCCCGGCCTCCTCCACGGATTTCCCAACAAGGGGCCCGTCATTGGCCACCGCCATCTCCACGGTATATTCACGAAAATCACCGAACATCCGCTGACCATTGGTTTCCCGGTTCTTCAGAACCAACGGCAGCCAGAACAGCAGGAACGCCAGGCCGATAATGGCCACCGGCAGACTGATACGGGTGATATCGAAAATCTGGAAACCCGCCTCGCCAGTGAGATCCTGATAGAGACCGTTGATGATCAGGTTGGTGCTGGTGCCGATAAGCGTGAGCGTGCCGCCCAGGATCGCCGCATAACTGAGCATCATCAGCAGCGGGGGCGCGGGGATGTTGAGGTGCTTCGCCCAGCGCACGATGGCGGGAATAAAGGTTGCCACCACCGGGGTGTTGTTGAGGAAGCCACTGAGCACGGACACGGGTGCCGTCAGCCGGGCCTGAGCCATGCGGGCGCTGCCAGGGCGCCCCAGAAGATACTTGATGACCCAGTCCAGGCCGCCCGTATTACGGATGCCCGCCGCGATCACGTACATGAAGGCCACGGTAATCAGGCCACTGTTGGAAAAGCCAGCCAGCGCCTGTTGATGCGTGAGGATGCCGGAGACGCTCAGAAACACCAACGCCGCCAGCATCACCATGTCGGTGGCCAGGCGCGTGGTAATCAGGGTAAGGAGTACCGCGAAAGTGGTCAGAAGACTGACCCAGCCCATCCATTCCAAGTCGAAACCGCCCCAATACGAATGATTGATCGAGTGTTGGGGGGTACGATAGCAGCTCTTTATTATTTCCCTAAATTATTATTTGTCATTCTTTAATGCCGTTTTCGAATAACGCTTCCCGGACTGAAACACACCAGTAACCCACTCAGCGGTGAGGCACGCCCAATGGCAGGACCGCCCGAACCGTGGAACCGCCGTGGGTTACGGAAACACTGCTGCATAGAGCCTCGACAAGCTGCAACCCACGACCGTGGGACTGATCCAGATCGTCCCCCGAAGGAACCGATGTGCGCCGGTATCCGGAACCACTGTCCGAAACCAGCATATAGAGAACCGCGCCCTGTTCATCCGCCAGCAATTCCAACTCAAGACGTATATGGCCGGAGCGCAGGCTGGCCAAACGCTCCCTGCGCATCTCGTAGAAGCGCTGAAATCCTTCCACCGTGTCCTTGAGCTCGCTGTCGAGTCCAAGGATTCCATGCTCGACGGCATTACTGAACAGTTCACAGACAATGGTCAGCACGATGTCGCTGTCCGCTCCAAGCAGTGAATGACCTCGCACCCAGTCCCGTATCAGGGTGAGAGGTTCAGGCGAACGTAACTGTACCGGACCCCAGAAAAATTCCGCTCGAAAAAGAGGCTCAAACAACTCGGCCTCCCCCAGAACCACGCCTACTGGAAGGGCATGACCTTCCACCGCAATCCCCTGAGAGTCACAGTCAATTTCCAGAATCGATACATCATCATCCGGTTTCTTGTCGCCAAGAAACTCTGTAAACCAACTCTCAAGACACCCCAGAACGTCGTCCGCGCCTACCTTGATGGCTTCCTTCAAGGCGTTTTCACCAAAGCGCACACCCTGCTCATTACGAGCTTCGGTCACACCATCTGTACAGACAAGAATTCGCCAGCCCGGCTGAAGCTCCAATTGCTGGGTGAGACTATCAAACTCGTCATTGCCGAGAATGCCCAATGGCATGTGCTGGGAAGACATGGAATACACAATCTCGCCGGAGGGTGTGTAAATATGCGCATCGGGCAACCCCCCCATCCAGACATCCACCGAAGTACGAGCTGGATTGAACTTCATGATCAAAGCGGAAAAAAACATGGTCGCCGGCAGGAAATGGGCAAGTACCCGATTAAGATCCCTTGCCAGCTCGTTCGCAGACACTCCACGCCGGACCAGTCGCCGGAAGGCCTCGGAAAGCAGCCTGGCCCGTCAAATGGAGCGCACCCGTGACGATGCTCTGTGTGAAGAACTGACTCTGGGTGAGGCCAGCTTCCGAATCTACATCACGGGCGAGGAAAGCGAAGAGGGTGAATTCCTCGGCAACACCCTGGAATGGTTTGATGAAACGGAAGAAAAACTGCGCAAGGAAGACGAAGCCAAGGCACAGGAAGACATCGCCACCCTTATCCGAAAGGTCAGGGAAGGCCGGTTGGATGACCGGATTGATACCAACGACATGGAAGAAGGCTTCGTCAAGCAACTGAGCGAAGACATCAACACGGTCATCGACTCAGCCCAGAAACCGACCCGGGAAGTCATCCGGGTTATGCAGAAGATTGCCGACGGCAACCTGCGCGAAAAAATGCAGGGCGAATTCAGCGGTGAGTTCGGGCGCCTGCAGGAAGCGGTCAATGAAAGCGTCGATGCCCTGCGTGAAATCGTGGATCAGGTGGTGGAATCCACCAACAGCATCGACTCGGCGGCCAAG
>SLIH01000023.1 GCA_007135745.1 Halomonas sp.
CCATGAGCTGCTCGATGTACCGGAAGTAGAGATCTCCGTCGACGACCAGTGGCTGTTTCTGCACCTGTTATTTGAAACCATTGCCCGCTTCCGGTTTCTTTATCAGGATCTGGTCAACGTGCTCTCCCGCTACAACCAGCTTCAGACGCGGTTTCAGCGGGTACTGAAGCAGAAATTCCGGGCATCAAAGCGGATCTGTGACAGCTTTCGCCAGCAGGGAATCCTCAGCGCAACCGACGCTGAGACCGATGCGCTCTGCCATCAGATTGTACTGACGCTCACCTACTGGCTCAGCTTTGAAATGCTGACCCATCTTGAGGACAAGGATGCGGTGGATCTGGGGCGTGGCGTTTACCAGGTCATGGTGTTGGTGGCGCCCTACCTTCGCGAGGATGAGCGCCGTATGCTTGAAGAGATGAGTCGGGACTACCTGTAGTCCCCGGTGCTTTTTCCCCTGGTCATTTCTTTTCCCGCAGGCGCGCGATTTCCTTTTCCAGCGCCTCAACCCGTTCTTCCAACGCGCGGACGCGTCCGGGTGAAGGAATGCCAAGACGATCCAGGGCGCGGGATACGCGCTCATCAAAAACGCTCTCGAGCCGGTCCCAGGTCCCCGTGGCGCGGTCCTTGACCTCCCCTACGCGGTCCTCGACGGCCTTCACCTGGCGCCCAACGGCACCCCGGGTCTTGTCTTCCAGCGCCTCGCCTTCACGCACCAGACGCTCAAAGAAGCGTTCCGTGTCCTCTTCCGCCTTGGTGTAGGCGCCAAGCCCCGCCAGCCAGATCTGACGCGCGGAATCCTTGATGCGATCCGCCAACTGCTGGTGTTCCTGTTCCGCCTTCTCATCATCGGTTTGCGGGCGGTTTTCTTCGTCCTGCTTTTTTGCCATGCGTTTTCAAGCTCCGGGGCTGTGTTTTCAGTCATTGATTCTATTATACCCGCCTCAATTCTGCACTCCCGGCTTCCCATAAGACCATCTGTTAGCGCAGAATGCGCCAGATGTGAACAATCGGAACAGAAGTACATCATCGGACAGAATACCCTAATGAATCTGCGTACCTTTCTCAAAGAAAAGCTCGTACCGGCCGACATTGATCAGCATGTCGACGGCATCCGCAAAATGACCGGTAGCCTCGGCTACGACCCCTGGGGGTTCAACCGGGATGCGCTCAAGATCGGCATGACCTTTGTTCAGCACCTGTACCACCGTTATTTCCGTGTGGATGCAAAGGGTGTGGATCAGGTGCCCGCGGACGGCCCGGTGCTGATTGCCGCCAACCACAGTGGTCAATTGCCCATTGACGGGGTACTGATTGGCTACGCGCTGGCGACCCGTGACAAAGACCCCCGTATTCCGCGCGCCATGATTGAACGGTTTTTCCCCACGGTGCCCTGGGTTGGCAATATCCTGAACCAGCTTGGCGCGGTTCTGGGCGACCCGGTGAACTGTGCCAAGATGCTGGCCAACAATGAGGCTGTCATCGTGTTTCCCGAGGGCATTCGGGGCTCGGGAAAACTCTACCGCGACCGCTACCAGCTCAAACGTTTCGGCACGGGCTTCATGCACCTGGCCATGAAGTACAACGCCCCCGTCGTACCGGTGGGGGTTGTTGGCTGCGAGGAAACCATTCCCGCTTTTGGTAACATTAAACCGGTCGCGGACTGGCTCGGCGTGCCCTACGTGCCCGTGGCGGCTCCCGTTGTCCTGCCTGCAAAAGTGTACCTCCGGTTCGGAGAGCCGATGTATTTTTCAAATGTCGACATGACCGAGGAAGAAATGACCGAGCGGGTCGATCAGGTCAAACGGGCAATCAGTGATCTGATTGACGAAGGGTTGAGCGAACGGAAAAGGATCTTCTGATGAACGATCAAGTCAAACCCGCCATCCTGGTTACCGGCGCTGCGGGCGCCCTTGCGCAGCAGGTGATTCGCCGCCTGAAACGGGACTACCGCGTGGTGGCTGTCGATTTCAGGGAAGAAGTCTACCTCGGTCCCGATGTGCCCAGTTATCGCATGGATCTGAACAAGCGTGCCTTTGAGGACCTGTTCCGGAAATACCGCTTTCAGGGCGTGGTCCATCTGGGTCGCATCCTTTCAAGTCAGGAAAGCCGGATGCGCCGGTACAACGCCAATGTTCTGGGCACGGAGAATCTCCTCGCGCTCAGTCACAAATACGACATCAGCCGGGTGCTGGTGCTTTCGACATACCATGTCTACGGCGCCAATCCGTTCAATCCCGCCCTGATCGATGAATCCGCGCCGCTGAAAAGCGCCGGCCTCAGCATGGATCTGGTGGACTCGGTCGAACTGGAAAACCTGGCAACCATCTATCTTTGGCGTTATCCACACCTGAATGTCACCCTGCTGCGCCCCTGCAATATCGTCGGACCAGGGGTGCGAAACACCATGAGCCAACTGTTGAGTGGACGTCGAGCGCCACTGCTGGCCGGCTTCTCCCCCATGATGCAGTTTATTCATATCGATGACATGGCCGACGCCGTTGTTACAGCGTTTCGTGGCGAGGCCACCGGCATCTACAACGTTGCGCCACACGACTGGGTTTCCTATCGTTATGCGCTGGAGCTCTGTGGCTGTACACCGGTCCCCTTACCGTCAATTCCACCGATTGTGCCGCGAAGCCTGCTGAAATTGCTCAGGCTGAGAAGTTTTCCTCCGTATCTGATGAACTTTTTCAAGTACCCTGTCATTATTGATGGGCGAAATTTTGCCCGGACGTTCGGGTTTGAGCCCCGGCGCTCGCTCGACACCATCTTTCGCTATTACCGGGAAAATCGGGATCCGGTCTAGCAGACTGTCGTACGTAAGCGGTCGTCGCGAGCAAAGTGGGAAAACGAGCGCAGGCGATCAGCCTTAAGCCCCACATCTGCTAGCCACCAGTCATAGGGAGTATGGCGTGCTGGAATTCGGTGTAGTCAGTCACTTTGCCGCTGCCGTCGTATTTGCGTTACTCGCCGCTCTCATGGCGGCGCGTTATCTGCGTCGCGATACGGACCGGGCTCTCTTTATCGCCGCGCTGCTCACGACCGCCTGGGCCCTGATCATAGCGGCCCAGCAATACTGGGGTGCCCCGGGCTTTGCCATTCGTTATCTCACGGAGTTGGCGCGCGATGCGTCCTGGGTTCTGGTTCTGTTTGCAGTCATTCACGATGCCCGTGACAGGGTGCAGGTCTCCCAGCGCCTCAAATGGCTGGTCAGCGGTGCCCTGGCGCTGCTTCTGTTGATCCTGATTGTCTCCACCACTCTGGGGCAGGTCATGGAGACCACCGTGCTCTCTGCCAGGGGCGCACTTCTCGGGCAATTGCTGGTTGCATTACTCGGGCTCAGCCTCATCGAACAAATCTGGCGTAACGCCAAGGCTTATGGTCGCTCCAGCATACGCTACATCTGTTTCGGGATTGGCGGTATTTTCGCCTTCGATTTTGTGCTCTATGCGGATGCCCTGCTGTTCACCCGCATGTCGACCAACCTGTGGGAATCCCGTGGCGCCGTCAATGCACTGCTCGCGCCCCTGTTTGTAGTCAATCTGATCAACGCCCGCCGCCAGCCGGTGGAGCTCCAGCTCTCACGCAGCTTCGTTTTCCATGTCGGCACCTTCCTTCTGGCAGGGCTCTACCTGATCATAGTTGCCGCCGGGGGCTATTATGTTCGACTTGTCGGCGGCAGCTGGGGGGAAGGCCTTCAGGTTCTGTTCATCAGCGCCTTTGCCCTGCTGTTTGTCCTGGTCCTGTCATCGACGCGTTTCCGCGCTCGCCTGATGATGTTCATCAGCCGCAATTTCTTCAATTACAAATACGACTACCGGGAAGAATGGCTGAAGATGACGGACACCTTCAGCAACCTCAATGAAGACCCTCCGCTGCCGCAACGGGCCGTGCGCACACTCTGTGGCCTCGTGGAGAGCAATACAGGCGCGCTTTGGCTGAAGGATGAATCCGGGAATTTTGTACTCAATACCACCGTGGGGATGACACCCCCCAAACACACCCAGATTGATGTCGATTCGGATCTGGTGAATTTCTTCAGGGACCGCGAGTGGATTCTGGATCTGGCGGAGTATCGCGTTGATCCCGTGAGATACAACCTGCTGGAGATACCGGACGCGATACTGGAATTTGATGACCAGTGGCTTGTTATTCCACTCTATCTGGGCCGTGATCTCTATGGCATCGCCCTTGTGGGCTCGCCCTGTACCCGGGTTGATCTCAACTGGGAAAACTTTGATCTGATCCGCGTGGTGGGCAGGCAACTGTGCAACTTTCTGGCCCAGGCCGACGCCCAGGACCGCCTTTCCCGCGCCATGCAGTTTGAAGCGGTCAACAAGGCATCGGCCTTTATGGTTCATGACCTCAAGACGCTTATCGCCCAGCTCTCCCTGCTGGTGCGAAATGCGCCGCGTCACCGCGACAATCCCGCCTTTATAGACGATATGATCCGTACCACCGAACATGCAGTAAATAAGATGTCGCGCCTGGTGGAACACGTCCGCAAACCGGAAAGCGAAGATCTCCTTTCCGAAGTCGATATTGCAGCCATGGCGTCGGAAATGATTGAACATCATAGCGCCCGTGACCC
>SLIH01000267.1 GCA_007135745.1 Halomonas sp.
GTCAGCAGGGCCCGCTGCATGAAGGCATACTGGAACGGCTCCGAAATGGCCTCGGGAAGCAGATTGACGACCAGCATCAGGGCGCTTATCAACACACCGATAACGGCCAATCCCAGTTCGTAGAGGGCTTCAAACATCTTTGCGGTGCCCGTTCCTTGCTGAATTAAAGTTCACTGTTCTGGCGCCTCAGCGCTCACCACCGGCAACCTGGGCCAACTCACCGGGCTCCGGCTCCCGGTGCTCACTCTGACTGATCCAGTTCACGGTGGCAGTGCGTGACAGCATCTCGTCGGTAAGCATGGTTTCAGGATCACCTTCACCGACCACGGTGCGGTTGATCAGTACCACATGATCGGCATCCTCTCGGGCCCCCACGATGTCGTGGGTCACCATGATGACCGTGCAGCCTTGGTCGCGTTTGGCGCACAGCACTTCCCGGATCATCTCCTCGCTGGCACGGTCGACACCCACGAGCGGTTCATCCAGCAGCAGAAGCTGCGCCTGCTGTGCAATGGCCCGCGCCAGCAGTACCCGTTTGCGCTGCCCACCGGAAAGACTGTCGATTGGGCGGTTACGGTACTCGAGCATACCGGTATCTTTAAGGGCCTGATCCACCACATCCCGGTGATGGGAAGCCACCAGCGAAGGCGGAAGGTAACGCCGCCAGCCACCCTCGCGCCGGATCCGCCCATAACGACCGGACAGCACCACATCGCGCACGGACAGCGGAAAATCCCAGTCAATCTGCTCCTGCTGGGGCATGTAGGCAATCTGACTGCGCTTTCGCTGCACTTCCGCGGACTCGCCCAGCACCTCCAGATGGCCGGATACCGGCTGCATGCTGCCAACCAGGATGCGCAAAAGGGTCGATTTGCCCGCACCGTTCGGTCCCAGCACGGTAATCAATCGCCCTGCCGGTAGAGACAGGTTGATGTTCACCAGGACCGGTGACTGGTCATAGGCCGCATAGAGACTGCGGGTCACAACCGCCGGTACGGTGGGAGCATGGTGATGCGGTTCAGCCATCACTCAGTGCCTCGGTCAGCAATTCAGCGTTACGGCGCATCATATCAACATAGGTCTCGGCCCCGGAGCCCTTTTTGCCCAGGGAATCCACATAGAGAGGCCCAGTGTAGGGCACACCCACATCTTCCGATACGCCCTCGACGTATCGGCTCGAAATCGTACTTTCCCAGAAAATTGCGGCCGGCCGACGTTCCTGGATGACATCAATGATCCGCATGATCTGCCGTGAGGTGCCCTCGCTCTCGGCATTGGTGCCCCAGATGCCGTCATGATGAAAGCCATAGGCCTCGGCAAAATAGAGAAACGCGGCTTCACTGGTGATCAGGGTGCGCTGATCCTCGGGAATCCGGCCCAGCATGTCACGCAGGTCGCGGTGGAGCGCGGCAAGCTCCTCCTGGTAAGCCTGGGCATTACGCTCAAAAGCCTCCGCCCGGTCCGGAAAACGTTCCGCCAGAGAGCTCGCAATGACCTCCACGTAGGCTTTTACCCGGGCCGGGTCCATCCACAGGTGCGGGTCGGCCTCACCCTCATATTCACCAGTGACAATGGGCAGCACCTCCACCCCACTTTCCTCGCCCAGGGACACCACGGGCACGCCATCGGCAACAGCCATTTTCAGCTGCGACATCCATTGCTCCAGGGTGTAACCGTTGTAGAAAACCAGGTCGGCTTCCTCCAGATCAATAAAATCGCGGGGCCGCAGTTCGTATTCGTGCACTTCCGCGCCCTCTGGCGTCAGCACCCGCACCTCGGCTTCATCACCGGTGACCTGGCGGACAAAATCCCCCAGAACGGTAAAGGTCGCGACCACAACCGGTTTTTCGCCGGCATGAACAGGTGCCATCACCGTCAGCATCATCGCCAGAAGAACAAAAACGCCAAGCGACGTGCCACGAGCTACCGAATGTCTCACGAACTTTCCTCCTCCCGAACCGCAATGATCAAAAACGCAAATCCCAATCGCAAATGCTTCTCAGGTGCTCTTGCATTATACGGGCGTCAGGGGCAGTTTAACCAGACCCAGCGGGGAGGGCGACAGGCTGACGTCAGGGTCAAAGGCGCCGTAACCAGTAACAGACTTCCACAAGCCGGAGTGCACCCCGTTGAACCAGACCCGGGTGGCTCGCTGTGACATCTGAGCGCTCCAGGCGCTCGACTTCAAACCAGCGCTGGCCACGAACCTCCTGCTCCGGAACGGAAAAAGGCGGGCCATCCATTGCACCCTGGTCATACTCGAAGGTTATCAGCAGACCTTCGCCGCCGGACTCTACCAATTCCGCCAGGCGCGCAAGGTAATCGCCGCGCATGGAATGCGGCAAAGCCACAAGCGCGGCCCGGTCATAGAAATAAGGGAATCGACGGCTGGGGCGGTACTCGAAAAAGTCCATCGCAAGCAGGGATATCCCCTCGGCGGAGCAGCTCAGGGGGCTGTCCGAACAATCTGGCTCTATGCCCCATTCGGTAAAGAACTCACGGATGGCCCCTTCGTCGAGCTCAATCCCCGTCACTCCATGGCCGCGCTCTGCCAGCCACCGCATATCCAAAGTTTTGCCGCACAGAGGCACCAGAACATCGCCACTGACCCGAGCATGATCGGGCCAGTGGCGCAGGAGCATCGGATGGATATCGGAACGGTGGAACCCGATCTGGCGATTACGCCATGCATCATGCCAGAACTTCTTTTCCAAAATCAGACTCCTGCAAACAAGAACTTCAGAAACTGAACACACGCACCTTCGGATCTGCCATCATTTCAGCAACCGCCGGTGGTTGTGCAGTTGTCACACCTTCCAGCAGGTCTTTCTCCGTATACTCACTGTTGGGCAGAAACAGCGCACAAACCTCCACGCCTGCGCCATTGGCCATCAGGCGCTGAAGCAACTGTTCCGGCTTCATGCCACGCGGAGCGAGCTCCGGACTCTGATGAGCCTCAACCGCAAGCTCACCGGCCGAGTCGCACAAAAGAAAATGCAGCTCCTGCCCCTGTTCCTGCAGGGCATTGCTGAGCACCATCGCCATACCACGGGTTTCCAGAGAATCGCTGGTCAGGATGATCAGCGAGCGCTCAAACCGTTCGTTTTCGGCCGCAAGCACCGAGACAGACATTGCCATAATCAGTGCAACCAACCACCATCCAGACATAACCTTACGCATCATCACCTTCCTTTATCTTATGAGCCACCCTTCGACCATACCCTATACTTTAGTTTTTACTAAACTGTATTTTATCTATCGCGATGAGGGATGTTATCAATGGAGTCCAAATAACTACCCCCGTCGTAAACACCCTGACCCCATACAAAAAAGGAGTAACTCATGGCTCAAATTACCCTGGAAGGAAGTCCACTTGAGGTCGCAGGTACGTTTCCGCGCAAAGGCGATCAAGCGCCGGAGTTCACGCTGACAGACGGTCAGATGCAGGAGCGTTCGCTCTCGGAATGGGATGGCAAACGCAAGATTCTCAATATCGTTCCAAGCCTGGATACAGGCGTATGCGCAACGTCCGCCCGCAAGTTCAATGAGCAGGCGGCGAGCCTGGATAACACCCTGATTCTGGTGATTTCCGCTGACTTACCGACAGCAGCCGGACGTTTCTGCTCCACGGAAGGGATCAATGACCTGATCACCCTGTCGATCTTCCGCAATGATGACTTCCGCGAGAAGTACGGGGTAGCCATCGAAAGCGGCCCCATTCGTGGCTTCTGCGCCCGCGCCGTGGTGGTGCTTGATGAGAACAATCAGGTCCTTCACAGCGAGCTGGTCCCGGAAATCGGCCAGGAACCCGATTACGAGGCAGCGCTGGCGGTGCTCTGACACAATATCCCTCAACCCAGCGCCAGCTCGTCCAGCAGTGAATCGGGCGTTTCGCCCACCCTCAGGTAGTCGCGGTGGGCGGGACTCACGAACTGCTGGTCCACAGCGTGGTCCAGAAAAGCTATCAGGTGGTCGAAGTAACCGTTGACGTTGAGCAGACCGCAGGGCTTGGCGTGGAACCGGAGCTGGGCCCAGGTCAGTATTTCAAAGATCTCTTCCAGCGTACCCAGCCCGCCGGGCAACGCCACGAAACCATCCGCACGGTCGGCCATAAGCGTCTTGCGTTCGTGCATACCCGAGGTTACCAGCAGCTCGGTCAGGCCGCTGTGGGCGACTTCCTGCGTCATCAATGATTCAGGAATAACCCCGACAGCCGATCCCCCAAGACGTAACACCTCGTCGGCGACGGCTCCCATCACTCCAATACTGGCCCCGCCGTAGACCAGTCCCAGATTCCTGCGAACCATGCTCGCCGCGAGACATCGAGCCGCTTCCACATAAACGGCATCGTTGCCGGGCCTTGAACCGCAATAGACACAGATGTATTTCAACAGCGCACTCCTTATGGGGTCAGTCACAGAGCGTGATGCTAACCCGGGCTGCCCCCGGTTTCACCATCGCAACGAGAATGAGGTGGGAGACTTGTAACCCACAACCCCCAGCATGGCATCATGTAAGGCTCAATTACCGGAGCAGGATGGATGATGGACGCCGAATCCCTCGCAGGCCAGCTCAAGCAGATCGACGGCAA